>JAKJFB010000564.1 GCA_022705125.1 Pseudomonadota bacterium | reverse complement strand
TGCAGTACACCGAGGAGCGCGTGAACCAGGAGCGCCACGTCGACACCGTGACCAACGGCATCACGGGGCGGCCCGAGAATATCCACGACGAGGCGGCGATCGAGACGGTGGCGCTGTTCGCGCAGGACGAATGGCGGCTGGCCGAGCGCACGACGCTCACGCTAGGCGCGCGCCAGTACCGGGTAGAGGGCCGGCTCGAGGAGACGAACCGCGCGGGACTGGCGCCATCGACGCAGGACGACGCGCAGTTGATCACGAGCCTCGGGCTGAACCACGAGCTCGCGGATAACGTGGTGCTGCGCGCAAATGTCGCGCAGGGTTACGTCTACCCCTCGCTGCTGCAGTTCGCGATCGGCGCCTACGCGGCCTCGCGCTTCGTGAACCCGAACCCCGATCTGGACCCCGAGACCGCGCTGTCGTGGGAAGGCGGGCTGCGCCTGCGCGCGGCGGGCTGGGTGTTCGACGCCGGCGTGTTCCGCACCGCGTCCGAGGACTACATCGACCACGTCTTCTGCACACCGACCGACGGCTGCCTGTCGGCACGCGACAAGATCTACGTGAACATCGGCGAGTCCGACGCCCAGGGCCTGGAGCTCTACACCGCGCGCGCCGAAGGCGATCTGCGCTGGCGCCCGTACGCGAGCCTCACCTGGATGAAGCGCGAGAACCGCTACGAGAACTTCGTGACCGAGGACTCGGGAACCCCGAGCCTGAGCGGCACGCTCGGCGTGACGTGGGAGCCGCTGTTCGCCACAGCCATGGACGGCTGGCTCGACCTCGGGCTGCGCGGCGAGAGCGCCTCGAAGCGCGAGGAGCCATCGAGCAGCGGGCTGTCGACGCTCGACGAGGACGACGCCTGGCTCACGCTCAACCTGAGCGGCGGCCTGCGGTTCGGCGAGGCGCAACGCCTCGGCCTCGTCGTGGAACTCGAGAACCTGGGCGACGCGACCTACTCGACCTCGGCCGAGAACCTGCTGGCGCCGGGGCGCAGCGTCTCGGCCCGCGTGACGTTCGCGCTCGACTGACCCGTGGGTCCGACCCGTGGGTCCGGCTTCAGCCGGACAATCGTCCGAATAAATTCGGACCCACGGGGGCAATCACGATAGCTGCAGGAAGGCACCGCATGACCGCACTGTTCAACCTGGGTTTTCGCCCCTTCTTCCTCGGCGCCGGCGCTTTCGCCTCGCTGTCGATGGCCGCATGGCTGACGATCTACGCCGCGTGGTACCAGCCCGCGATGCAGGGCATCAGCGCCAGCCAGTGGCATGCGCACGAGATGATCTACGGCTACACCATGGCCGTGATCGCGGGCTTCCTGCTGACCGCCATCCGCAACTGGACCGGGATCCAGACGCTGCAGCGCACGCCGCTGGCACTGCTGTTCGCCTGCTGGGCGGTGGCGCGCCTCGCGCTGCTCGCCGGCACCACGTTCATTGCCATCGCGGCCGCCGCGGACCTGCTGTTCGCCGCGCTGCTGATCGCCGCGTGCGCGGTGCCGATCGTGCGCGCGCGCCAGTGGCGGCAAATGGCGGTGCTGTCGAAGCTGGTGCTGCTAGGCATCGGCAACGCGCTGTTCTACGCCGGCGCCTTCGGCCTGCTCGACGAGGGTGTGCGCTGGAGCCTGTACGGCGCGTTCTACGTGGTGATCGCGCTCATCCTCACGATGGCCCGGCGCCTGGTCCCGCTGTTCACGGCAAGCGGCGTCGAGCCCAAGGTGATACTGCGCAATTCGCAGTGGCTCGACATGTCGAGCCTGGTGCTGCTGGTGGTGTTCTGGATCGCCGAGGTCTTCCTGCAGCGCCACGGCATTGCCGCCGCCGCGAGCGTGCTGATGTTCCTGGTCAACGTCACGCGGCTCACGTTCTGGTACACGCCGGGGATCTGGAGCCGCCCGCTGCTGTGGAGCCTGCACGGGGCTTTCGCGCTGATCACCGCGGCGTTCCTGCTGCATGCGCTGAGCGCGGTGACGACGCTGAATCCCTCGCTCGCGCTGCACGCCTTCGCGGTCGGCGGCATCGGGCTGGTCACGCTGTCGATGATGGCACGCGTGTCGCTGGGTCATACCGGGCGCAGCGTGCACGCGCCGCCGCGCATCGTGCTGCTGGCGGCGTTCTGCGCGGTGATCGGCATGTTCCTCGCGACGCCGGCGCTGCCGAATCCCGCGGTCGTGTTCGCCGCCACGGTCGGCATCGCGCTCGTCGCCGGCGCCGCCGCGCGGGGCGGCCTTCTCGCCGGCGGCGGG
>JAKJFB010000563.1 GCA_022705125.1 Pseudomonadota bacterium | reverse complement strand
GATTGGGCTGCTTTTGCGCAAGATTCGGCGAGGGATTCCATGCTCAACGTGACCCAGATCCTGGCGGCCAAACCCTCCGGCGTGCGGACCGTGGACGTTTCGCTCACGGTCTACGCGGCGGTCACGCTGCTGGCGAGCCACCAGATCGGCGCGCTCGTGGTGGTCGACGACGGCCGCCCGGTCGGCATGTTTTCGGAACGCGACTACGCGCGCAAGGGCATCATCCGGGGGCGCCGGGCGCACAAGACGCTGGTGAGCGAGCTGATGAGCTCGCCGCTGATCACCGTGTCTCCGGAACAGTCGATCGAGGAGTGCATGCAGCTGATGACGGAGCGGCGCATCCGCCACCTGCCGGTCATCGACGACGAGGAGCTCGTCGGCATGGTGACCATCGGCGACGTGGTGATGCACATGATCACGCAGCAGCGCAACCACATCGAGCAGCTGGAAGGCTATATCACCGGACGCTACTGAGCGTCGTAGGAGCGCGCCATGCGCGCGATATCGCGGCCATGGGCCGCTCCTACACCCGAAAAACAGCGTGTCCGCGTGACCGGAAGACGTTTTGCAAGCACCCTCTGAAGCCGAACCTACTGCAGCAGGTCGATCAGCGGCTGCGGATACAGGCCGACCGCCAGCGTGAACAGGGCGAGCATGATTGTCATGATGCCCCCGGAGTGCTGGCCCCAGTCGCGCGCGGCATCGAGGCGGCGCTTGCCCGGGATCGCCAGGAACATGGTCACCATGACGCGCAGGTAGAAGTAGATCCCGATCGCGCTGCCTGCCACGAGGGCGGCGATCAACCACCACAGGCCGGCCTTGACCCCGGTCGCGATTACGTAGAACTTCGCGATGAAACCCGCGGTGAGCGGCACGCCGGCCAGCGACAGCACCGACAGGGTGAGCACGGCCGCGAGGAAGGGACGCTGCCAGAACAGCCCGCGCAGGTCCGCGAGTCCCTGGGCGTCGTCGCCGCGGTAGGGCGAGGACAGCAGCGTCAGCACGCCGAAGGCGCCGAGGGTGGCGGCCATGTAGGTCAGCAGGTAGACCTTCACGGCGTCGTCGCTGAGCTCGTTGCCCGCGATGATCGCGACCAGCACGTAGCCGAAATGCGCGATCGAGGAGTAGCCGAGCAGGCGCTTGACGTTGGACTGCTGCAGGGCCAGCAGGTTGCCGCCCAGGATCGACAGCGCCGCGAGCGCCGCCAGCAGCGTGGTGAACACCGCCGTATGGCCCAGGCCGAGCGTGTTCCACCAGCGCAGCAGCACCAGCAGCACCGCGATCTTGCTCACCGTGGCGAGGAAGGCGCCCACCGGCGCCGGCGCGCCGTGGTAGACGTCCGGGGTCCACAGGTGGAACGGCGCCAGCGAGAGCTTGAAGGCGATGCCGACCAGGATCATGGCCAGGCCCATGGTGACCAGCGGCGCGCCCATCTGCACGGCGCCCGCGAGCGAGGCGAATGCGAGCGAGCCGGTCTGCGCGTAGACCAGCGCCATGCCGAACAGCAGGAAGGTCGAGGCCGCGGCCGACAGCACCAGGTACTTGATGCTGGCCTCCAGCGAGCGCTTGTCGCGGTAGATATAACCCACCATGCCGTAGAGCGGAATCGACATCAGCTCCAGGCCGATCAGGAACGACACCATGTGGCGCGCGCCGACCAGCACGATGGCGCCGGCCGCCGCGATCAGCAGCAGCAGGTACATTTCCTCGCGGTTGTCGTTCACGCCCTCGAGATAGGCGTGCGCGAGCGTCGCGCAGCCGAGCGTGGACACCAGCACCGCCGCGGTGCCGAACAGCGAATAGCCGTCGTGCACCAGCAGCCCGGTGACGGCCATGACGCCGGGTATCTGCTCGTTGGTGATGAAGGTCGCCAGCAGGGCCGCGTTGAGGCCCGCGACGGTGAGCGTGGCGTTCAGGAAGTGGTGGCGGCGCCAGGCCACCGACAGCATCACGATGACCGCGGTCGCCACGGTGACGAGCAGCGGCGAGAGCGCGAGCAGCTCAGTGGATCCTATCGTCATGGCGCGGTGGCTCCGGATTGGCTCGACGCCGGTGCGTAAAACTCCTGCACCAGCGCGACCGGACGCTCGGCGAGGTCGAGCACCGGCTGGGGATAGAGGCCGAGGCCCACGATGGTGGCCACGAGGCTGAGCAGCATCAGGACCTCGCGCGTGGAGGCGGCGGCGATCGGGGCGTCGGAGCGCGAGGGACCGAACATGCTGCGGTGGACCATGATCAGCGAGTAGG
>JAKJFB010000562.1 GCA_022705125.1 Pseudomonadota bacterium | reverse complement strand
CGGCGCGAGCACGTGGCCGAGGACTTCCGGGCGCTGGTGCAGGACGGCTTCGACACCGTGGTGCTGCTGGTGGCCTGGGGCGA
The DNA here is from genome assembly GCA_022705125.1 of Pseudomonadota bacterium. The sequence goes on along the minus strand of JAKJFB010000562.1, from coordinate 2,172 downwards.
TTTCCAGCCCGTCTACGCACCGTGCTGCGTCTACGACGAGCGCGCCTTCGAGCGCCTGCGCTTCCTGCTCGATCGCGCCGACGAGGCCGGCCTCGCCGTGATACTTCGCCTCGGCTACGGCTGGAGCTTCCACCCGCAGGCCGGCGACGTCGGCGAGCGCCAGCATCGCGTGCTCAACGACCCGGCCGCGCGTGCCGCGTTCGGCAGCTTCCTCGAGCGGGTGTCGGCGGAGATCAGCGAACACGACAACGTGCTCATGGGCTTCATGAGCTGGGAGGACCTGTGGCTGCGGCAGGTGGACGAGCTTGGCGCCGGCACCTATGCCGAGTACCTGGCCACGCTGGCGCCCGACCCGGCGCGCCCGCCGGGGCTGCCGGACGCCACGCGCGATGTGCGCCTGTTTCACGGTTACTGGGACTGGCTGGTGATCGAGAAACTGCTAGCGCCCGCGGTGCCGCTGTTCCCGGCGTTGTCGTTCGAGGCGCGCATCGACAGCGAGCCGCGCCTGGAGCCCGGCCCCGACGGCGCGCCGGTGGTGGCGGAGTGGATCACCCACGACGGCATGATGCGCATGCCCCAGGGCCATCCGCTGACGATCTACTGGGCGCCGTTCTGGGGCGCGCTCAACCGGGGCGAACAGCTGCCGGCGGCGCGCAGCCTCGAATTGCTGGACGCGCTGCTGCGCCAGTCGGCCGAAAAATCGGGGCGGCCGCTGTTCATCGACCAGTTCAACTTCGTCGACAACACGCCCGGCCACGAGCACAACGCGGTGATCCGTCCGGAGGAGATCCCGGCATTCCTGCACGACGCCGTGTGCACGATGAAACGCCACGACGTGCTGGGCTACGCCATCTGGACCGCGCGCGACTACGCCGAGAGTCCGCTGCACAACCCCGTCTTCGGCTATGGCCTCGAGGGTTGGCGGCTCGAACGCGTGGCGGGAGCGCCGGAGCAGGCGCTGCAGGTGCTGCCCAGCGGCGACTTCCAGTTGCGCCTCGCCGACGGCGACCGCCTGTCCCAGCAGGTGCCGTACCGGCACGGGCGCATGCCGCGCGCCGGTGACGCACTACCCGATCGTGTCTGCGTCGAGGCCGAGGTTTCCGCGCCCGGCGTGCTGGAAGCGCGTGCAGGTGGCGAGCCGGTGATGCTCGATTTCGGGGCGACCGGGCGCCAGCGTCGCTGCGCCGACATCTCGCCGCAGCCCGACGACGAGGGCCTGGCGTTTTCACTGCAGTTGCGCGGCGGTGCGCTCGCGCTGCGCGAGGCCATGATCTTCGACCACGTGCAGTACGGCGGGCTGTACGACCTCGAGGGCAGGCCTGGCGCGCTGCGTGAGCCGGTGCGGCGGATGAACCGGGACTTCCGCTCCGGGCCGGCGCGCTGCGCCGGGGGGTGGTTCGCCGGTCTGCGCCGGCCATGAACCGGCATGGCGCGCTGCCGTTCCTGATCGCCTGTCTCGGCATTGCGGCATTCACCGGGATGGACGCGATCATGAAAGGCCTCTCGATCTCGATCGGCGTCTACAACGCGATGCTGTGGCGGATGCTTGCCGGCACGGTCATCGGAGGCCTGGTGTTTTTCGCCCTGCGCTCGTCGTGGCCGACGCGGCCGGTATTGCGCCTGCACCTGCTGCGCAGCGCCATCGTGACCGTCATGGCGATGGCCTTCTTCTGGGGGCTGGTGCGGGTACCGCTCGCCGAGGGCATCGCCATCACCTTTGTGGCACCGCTGATCGCACTGTACCTGGCCAGGCTGGTTCTCGACGAGGACATCGGGCGTGCCGCGATCATCGCCTCGCTGCTCGCCCTGGCGGGGGTGCTGACCATCGTCGGTGGCAAGCTGCGCTTCGATCACGCCGCGCAGGAGCTGCCGGGGCTGGCATCGCTGCTCTTCTCGGCGGCGCAGCTTGCCTCGCCGATCGAGATCGCATTCTTCCAGAACCTGTTCGTGCTGGCGTTGCTCGCGCTGCCGGCGCCGTTCCTGGCGGTGGTGCCCTCGCCATTGCATCTGCCGCAGATCATCGGCAGTGCCGCCCTGGCGCTCGTGGCGCTCGGCCTGCTCGCCTGGGCCTATGCGCGCGCCGAGGCGCAGGTGCTGCTCACGGTCGAGTACACCGCCTTCATCTGGGCCGCGGCACTGGGCTGGGTGCTGTTCGGCGAGACGCTGAGCGGC
>JAKJFB010000561.1 GCA_022705125.1 Pseudomonadota bacterium | reverse complement strand
CAGGGTGTCGTCCCTGAACACATTGACCGACTCCGCTTCCGTGGTCAGCGAGCGCCCGACATGCGTCTTGCGCAGCGCGTGGTCCGATGCGATCAGACCGTTCTTGCACACCAGCCGGTAGATCAGCGGCTGCACCGAGAGCGTGCCGCAGCCGACCTCCGAGTTGGTGATGACGATGCCGGCCTGCACGATGTCGCCAGGGGCAACCTCGAACTCGACGCGGGACGTGATGACCTTCAGGTAGGACGTTCTCCGCAAGATCGAAGTTGTCCAGCCGGCGATAGCGGTCCGACAGCACCGCCCTCACCTGCCCGTCCAGCGTGCGGATCATTCGGCGGTCGCCGTCCGATTGCAGCCAGGTGTTGACGTTGCGATCGAGCAGTTGGGGCTGCTCGGTGCGCATGCGCTCGAAGTAGGCGAACGGGATCTTGAGCTTGTCGGCGAGCTGCCGACGCGCCAGACCCGTGACACCGTATTCGCCGTCTCCCTGCCGGGAGTCGACGATCAGCTTGAGGCTGCCATCCTCATCGGTACGGCACTGCAGGAAGGACGAAGGCACGACCAGGTCGCGCTTGGAGGAGATCTGGCGCTCGAGTTCGTGGGCCAGGTCGACGAGGGAACGTCCGCTCTTCATGGTGAGACTCCAGAGAAGTTGCAGGAACGGCCCCCGCCATGCGGGGATGCACATCCCCGCTGGGGTGAAGAACCGGACCGGGGAATCCCGATCCGGATGGGAAGCGCGACGGGTGTCGCGCAGGGTTCACGGGCTACAACAGACCGCGTTCGGCGAACGAGGTGGCGTTGCTGCCTGCGATCACGATGTGGTCGAGCACACGGATGTCGACCAGGGCCAGCGCGGAGCGCAGCGACTGGGTCAGGAACTCGTCGGCCCGGCTGGGCTCGGCGACACCTGATGGGTGGTTGTGCGCCAGGATCACTGCCGCAGCGTTCAGCGACAACGCGCGTTTGACCACTTCACGCGGGTACACGCTGGTCTGCGTGAGCGTCCCTCGAAACATTTCCTCGGGCGCGATGACCCGGTTCTGTGCATCGAGGAACAGCACCATGAAGACTTCGTGGTCGCGCTGGGCCAGCATGATCCGCAAGTAGTCGCGCACCGCGGCCGGTGAGGCCAGCATGTCCCGCTCGCGCATCGTCTCGGCAAGGGCACGACGGACCAGTTCCCTGGCCGCCATCAGCTTCGCTCCGACGGAAGACGACGGGACTTGCTGCGCTACGTCTGCGTTCAGCAGCCGCGACAGGCTGCCGCTCGCATCTTTCAACAGGTTCGCTGCCGTTCGGGGCCCCACCAGCGTGCTGAGCAGGGCCGCGTCCGACATCGACTCGATCGGTCGACACATGGAGTTCTCCTTCGTATGACGAATGGGGAACTCCTCCCCCAGGGAGCGAGCTCCCCGGGGGATGGATTGAGACTGACAGTGCCGGCGGTCAGAACGGAACGCTCTCGCGCTCCTCCGCGCGCGCCGGTTGCGGCACATCGATGGGTTCGCCGTTGACCTTGGCGAACTTGATGCGCAGCAGTCGGCCCTTGATGCTGACGCCCGGCTGTCCCTTCCTGTCGCCCTTCTCGAAGGTGAACATTTCGGGATAGATGTCGGCGATCCGGAAGCCGATGATCACGGCCTTGTCGGCCGCAACATCGTTTTCCAGGCGCTTGACGATCGCCTGAGCGTCAGCACCGCTGACACGGCAGTCGAACTTCGTGTAGCTGACGTCACTGTCGCTGCCGCGGAGGGCAGCCACGGTGCAGGCCAGGAACTCCTGGCCCTTCTTCGGCTTCACGGTGCGAACACGATTGAGATAGCCGACGCCTTCGACGTGCAGGTTGAAGAACGACGACGGGCTGCTGGCTTGGGATGACTCGGACATGATGGCCTCCTATGACATGGAACACATGAAAATGGAGAGACCATCCCCAGTGCGGGGATGGGACTCCCCGGCTGGGTAGAAGCACTGACGAAATCTCCGGGCCTTGCGGCCACCGGTTCTCAGGAGATCTGACCGGTTTCGGGCGATGCGTAACGGGCATCAACCGGGCTGACACAGCCAGCGAGAGACTCGGCGCGGCGCGCAGCGATCGCTGGCACACGCGAGTGATCTATGCGGCATGCTGATCCCGGGTCCGATCGGAATGCAACTGCAATGCGGACACGGTCGAGCGGCTCGCCGCCGCGATTGCCAGCCAGCGTGATCTCGACGAATGCGCCATCCGTCCCTGCGGTGCAGAGGCGCGTGGCAGCG
>JAKJFB010000560.1 GCA_022705125.1 Pseudomonadota bacterium | reverse complement strand
GGAACTCTCCGTCGGTTGTCTGATGTCCAGGGCTTCGGGTGAAGCGGTAACGCAAACTGCGCGAGGCTTTCAGTTCGGGGCGAGTCGTTGTTCGGCCGTCATCCGCGCCCAGCGGTAGTCCGCCTTGCCGGAGGGGCTGCGCTGCACGGCCTGCACGAAGACCGCATCTTTGGGCACCTTGTAGCCGGCCAGCTTCTGCCGGCAACGCACCCTGAGCGCGTCCCAGTTCTCGGGCACCCCCGAGCGCAGCGCTATGACGGCCACGACCTTCTGGCCCCAGCGCGGATCCGGCACGCCCACGACCACCGCATCGCACACGCTATCGCAGGAGCGCAGCACTTCCTCGACTTCCTCGGTGAACACCTTCTCGCCGCCGGTATTGATGCACTGGGAGTCGCGCCCGAACACGGTGATCGAACCGTCGACCTCGAGGCGCGCGCTATCGCCGCTGATCGCGCAGCGCCGACCGTCGATCGTCACGAAGGTGGCCGCGGACTTCCGGGCGTCGCCCAGGTAGCCGAGCGGCAGGTGGCCCATGCGCACCAGTATCCCGGTCTCCCCGGGCCGCGCGAAACGCGCGCCGTCGACGGCCACTGCGATGCTCGGGCCCGGCGCAAGCCGCAGCAGGCCGCCCCCGGCGGGCTTGGTACCCGCGCCCGAAGTACCGGTCTCGGACGAGGCCATGCTGTCGAGCATCACGGCCTGCGGTGCCAGATACGGGCGCAGCGCTTCGCGCATGTGCTCGGAGAGCATGGCGCCGCCGTTGGTCACCGCGAACACGTGACCGAGATCCCATCGACCCGGCCAGGCCTTGAGGGCATCGAGCAGCGGCAGGGCCATCGCGTCGCCGACCAGGCTGAACACGTTGATCCTCTCCTCGCAGATCAGGTTCAGCAGGTACTCGGGCACGAAATCGGGCCACGGGCTCAGGAACACCGTCATGCCGCCCAGCAGCCCGATGGTGGTGCCCCACATGCCGGCGCCGTGCATCAGCGGGCCGCAGGACAGCTGGCGGATCGGGGCGCTCTGGCGCACGCGCTCGGCCAGTTCTTCGGGCCGCTCGATCGGACCTGCCGCGTTGTACGCCCCGCCGCCCCCGAGCGCGGCGAAGAACAGTGCCTTGTGCGGCCAGATCACGCCCTTGGGATTGCCCGTGGTGCCGCCCGTATAGAGCACCGTGATGTCGTCGTCGGTGCGCTCGATGTCGTCGAGCGTGCCGCTGGCCTGTGCGAGCGCATGCTCGTAGTCCACCGCGCCGGCAAGCACCGGCGCGCCCGACCCGATCCGCGCCAGTGCGCGCAGCCCGTGGGCTGCGTCCAGGGCGCCGGCAACCGTGGCCTCCACCGCTGCGCCGTAGACGAGCGCCTTCAGCTGCGCATCGGCGTAGATATAGCGTGCCTCCTCCGCCGTGTAGCGGTAATTCACGGTCACCGGCGCGGCCCTGAGCATGTAGGCGGCAAAGGTGGCCTCCATGAACTCCACGCAGTTGTAGGCGTGGATGCCCACGGTGTCGCCTGCGCCGATGCCGCGCGCGCGCAGCCACAGCGCGAGCTTGCGTGCGCGCTCGTGCAACTCGCGATAAGTCACGCGACGTGCGCCGCATACCAGCGCTTCCCGATCCGCCGGCACGGTGGCGACCGTGATACCGAACAGGTCGGCCAGGTTGAAACTCTTGGCTCGGTTCATGCGTCTGCCTTGCTCCGGAAATCTTTTGCGAATCGTCGTGCGCACGCGATCCGCTGCAGGCTCGCTACTGTAGCTCGCGAAACGGCGTCTTGCGGTCGGTGCGCACTTCGCCGGGCAGCCCCAGCACCCGCTCGGCGATGATGTTGCGCATGATCTCGTCGGAGCCGCCGGCAAGGCGGATGCCCGGCGCCGACAGCCACAGCCGCTGGATGAAGCCCCATTCGCTGCCGAGATCCTGGTGGCCGAGCACGCCCTCGGGGCCGGCGAGCTCCAGCGCGAAGCTGGCGATATCCAGGATGCCCTTGCCGGCGACCAGCTTGAGTATCGACATCTCCGGCCCCGGTTCCTTGCCCTTCGACAGGGCCGTCAGGCTGCGCGCGATGACGAGCTCGACGCCTTTCTGCGAAAGATAGGCGTCGGCGATGCGCGCCCGGACCCGGGCGTCCTCCAGCGCCGGGCGACCGTTCCACGCCGTCTTGCCCGCCAGCTCGACGAGGTTGCGGTGCAGCGAGCTGGGCAGGCTGCTGCCGACCGACAGGCGCTCGTGCATCAGGGTGCTGAGCATCACTTTCCAGCCGG
>JAKJFB010000055.1 GCA_022705125.1 Pseudomonadota bacterium | reverse complement strand
GGACGAGGACTTCCTCCCGGTGGTGCTGGACACCAACTATTACCCGTCGGTGAACCCGGTGTTCCCGTTCTCCAACCTCGACGGGGAGGTGGAGCGGGCCAACGTCAAGCTGAGCCTGGCGGGGCGGCCGTTTTCGCGTTTCGACTATCGCGTGCAGTACGCCTACAAGGACCGCGACGCCAGGCACGATCCGCTGCCGGTCAACGAGCTGAGCTACACCTACAACAGCAGCGCGCCGGGCTTCACGTCCAAGGTCTACGACAAGCAGACCCAGACCCTCGGCGCGGAGGCGGGCTATCGCTTCGGCGGGCGCGTGAAGCTGCGCGGCGGCTACGAATACGAGGAAGCGGATCGCGATACCGACGAACTGGAGTACGACTCCGTCGCCAGGCTCTACTCGCCGGCCTCGTTCACGGATTCGACCACCGAGGACAAGGTCTGGGCACAACTCAGCATCGCGACCATCGAGGCGCTGACGATCAAGCTGCGCGGCGAGTACAACGTCATCGAGGCGGATCTGAGCGACGAAACCGGGGAAGTCATCTCCCCCGGCGGGATCCCGCGCCGGGGTACGCCGGTCTTCCTGCTCGACCGCGACCAGGAGGTCTACGAGATCGAGGCCAACTACGCGCTGGGCGCCGCGGCGTCCGTCTATGCCCGGTACGATGTGGTGCGCGACGACTACGACAACGACACCTTCGGCCTCGAAAAGCGCGACAGCGAGATCTGGAACGTCGGCTTCAGCTGGAGCCCGAGCGATGCCGTGGCGCTCTCCGCGTACGCCAGCCGCGAGAGCTACGAGTTCGAGCAGATCGGGCGACAGATGAACCAGGGCGGCCCGACTCCCTACATCGACTGGGGGCTCGATACCGAGGACGATGTGGATGCATTCGGTCTCGGCATGGATTGGGCGGTTGTGGAGGACCGGTTCAGCCTGTCGGCCGACGTGGCGTACCTGGAGGCGGATTCGAGCTACGCGAGCGAGTTCCTCGGCAGCACCTACCCGGCGGGTACGGCGCTGCCCTTGTTCGGCGACACGCCGGACAGTCAGGACGAGCTGTTGCGCTTCAGCCTTTCGGGCGTGTACCGCTGGAACGAGAGGATCGACGTGTCCGGGCGCTACATCTACGAGACCCGGGATGCGGAGGACTGGGGCTGGAGCGATCAGGTCGTGGGTCCTGCGACACCGGCGGATCCGGCGCAGGCGAGCGCGAGGTATCTTGCCTTTGCCTGGGCCCGGCCGGACTACAGCTCGCAGCTGGTCGTGATGTCGGTCCGCTACAAGTTCTGATCGTCGGTCCTGCAATGCGCGGCGCCCCAGGGCGCCGCTCCTTTTTTTGGGGGTAGGAGATGGTGCAACCCTTGCCGCCGGACATCGCGATCGCGCGTGCCGCGACGATGCTGCCGATCGACGCAATCGCTGCTCGTGCCGGCATCCCCGCGGATGCCCTCATCCCCTATGGCCGCAGCAAGGCCAAGATCGATCGCGCATTCCTCGAGGCGCTCGACGGGCGCCCCGATGGCAAGCTGGTCCTCGTCACCGCGGTCTCGCCGACGCCGGCCGGCGAGGGCAAGACCACGGTGGCGGTCGGTCTCGCCGACGGCATGAACCGCATCGGCTGCAACACGCTGCTCGCGCTGCGCGAACCCAGCCTCGGTCCCTGCTTCGGCATGAAGGGCGGGGCGGCCGGCGGCGGTTTTGCGCAGGTCGTTCCGATGGAGGACATCAACCTGCATTTCACCGGCGATTTCCACGCCATCACAGCGGCGCACAACCTGCTCGCCGCGATGGTCGACAATCACCTGTACTGGTCCAACGATCTGAGGATCGACCCGCGCCGCGTGAGCTGGCGGCGCACCGTGGACATGAACGACCGCAGCTTGCGCGATATCTGCGTCGGGCTGGGCGGCGCGGCGAACGGGCTGGTGCGCGAGGCGGGCTACGACATCACGCCGGCCTCCGAGGTGATGGCGATCTTCTGCCTCGCGCGCGACCTGGCGGATCTCGAGCGCCGCCTCGGCAACATCATCATCGGCTATCGCCGAGACCTCTCGCCGGTGTACGCGCGCGAGGTGAACGCCGCGGGCGCGATGACGGTGCTGCTGCGCGACGCGATGCAGCCGAACCTGGTGCAGACCCTCGAGAACAACCCGGTGCTGATCCATGGCGGTCCTTTCGGCAACATCGCGCACGGCTGCAATTCGCTGATCGCCACGCGCAGCGCACTGAAGCTCGCCGACTACGTGGTCACCGAAGCGGGTTTCGGCGCCGACCTGGGCGCGGAAAAATTCTTCGACGTCGCGGCGCGCACGGGTGGCCTGCATCCGGATGCCGCGGTGCTGGTCGCCACGGTCCGGGCGCTCAAGATGCACGGTGGCCAGCGCAAGAGCGAACTGGGGCGCGAGAATCTCGAGGCGCTGCGCGCGGGTTGCGCCAACCTCGCGCGCCATGTGCGCAACATCGGGCTGTTCGGTGTGCCGGTCGTGATCGCCATCAACCGCTTCGATGCCGACACCGATGCCGAGATCGCGCTGCTGAAGGAGCAGGCCGCGCGCCTGGGCTGCGAGGCCGTCGAGTCCACGCATTTCCGCGACGGCGGTGCCGGCGCCGAGGCGCTGGCGCGTGCGGTGCAGCGGCTCGCCGATTCGGGGCTCTCGCAGTTCCGCACGCTCTACGACGACGACATGCCGCTGTGGGACAAGGTGTGCTGTGTCGCGCGCACGATCTACGGCGCGGGGAAAGTGGTCGCGGACCAGAAGGTGCTGGACAGGTTCCGGCAGTACGACGCCATCGCCGGCCGCTTCCCGGTCTGCATCGCGAAGACCCAGTACAGCTTTTCCACCGATCCGGGGCTGCTCGGCGCGCCGACGGACCACGCGGTGTCGGTGCGCGACGTGGTGCTCGCCAACGGCGCCGAGTTCGCGGTGGTGCTCTGCGGCGACATCATGACGATGCCGGGACTGCCGCGGCGTCCGGCGGCCGAGGGCATCCGCCTGAACGGGAGCGGGGAGATCGAGGGACTGTTCTGAGGGAGGGCAATTTTCCGGCACCGACGCGACGGGCGCTGCCCGTCGGGCAGCCCGTCGCGCGCGGCGGCGCCGGCATCAGCTGCCGATGGCGCCACAGCGCTGCGGCAGGATGCGGCGCAGCTTTTCGTGCATCGAGCGGATGGCCTGCTCGGTGCTGTTCCAGTCCATGCACGCGTCCGTGACCGACACGCCGTAGCGCAGCTTTGCCAGGTCCGAGGGAATCGGCTGGTTGCCCGCTTCCAGGTTGCTCTCGAGCATCGCGCCCACGATCGAGCGGTTGCCCTCGAGGATCTGGTTGGCGACATTGTCGAGCACCAGTGCCTGCAGCGCGTGGTCCTTGTTCGAATTCGCGTGGCTGCAGTCCACGACAATGTTCGGCGCGATGCCGGCTTTTTCGAGCTCGCGCTCGCACACCGCCACATGAACCGAGTCGTAGTTCGGGCCATTCGTCCCACCGCGCAGCACCACGTGGGCGTGACGGTTGCCGCGGGTGTGGATCACCGCGACCTTGCCCTCGATGTTGATGCCGAGGAAACGGTGCGGACTGTTCACCGATTTCAGCGCGTTGACCGCGACCGTGAGCCCGCCGTCGGTGCCGTTCTTGAAGCCGACCGCGCACGACAGGCCGCTCGCCAGCTCGCGGTGTGTCTGCGATTCCGTGGTGCGCGCACCGATGGCGGACCACGCGATCAGGTCCTGCAGGTACTGCGGCGAGATCGGATCGAGCGCCTCGGTCGCCGTCGGCAGGCCGATGCCGGTGATGTCGATCAGCAGCTTGCGCGCGATGTGCAATCCTTCCTCGATGCGGAAGGAGTCGTTCAGGTGCGGATCATTGACCAGCCCCTTCCAGCCGGTCGTGGTGCGCGGTTTCTCGAAATAGACGCGCATGACCAGGTACAGCGTGTCCTGTACCTCCTCGGCCAGGCGGCGCAACCGGTGCGCGTACTCCATGGCGGCGCCGGTGTCGTGGATGGAGCACGGGCCCACGACCAGGAACAGCCGGTGGTCCTGGCGGTCGAGGATGTCGCGCACGATCCCGCGCGCCGAGCGCACCGTCTCGCTGACCGCGGGCGTGAGCGGCATCTCCGCCTTGAGCTGATCGGGAGTGATCAGCTCCTCGATGGTTTCCACATTGAGATCTTCGAGAGTCCTGTCCGTCATCGGCGACACCAACCTGCCTGTTTCATGTGCTGCGCGGCGCAGCGGGGGCAGGATTATAGCGAATGCGACAGCTCCGATCACTCGCGCCGTTCGCGGCGCCGCGGCGGCGAGTTCGGTGCCGTGGCGCGCGCAGAGCGCCAGCAGCAGGCCATCGACGCCTCGCTCGATGGCGTCCAGGGCCGCGTCGAAGGCTTCGGGCGAGCCGTAGTACGGGTCCGCCACCTCGGTGGTGGCGCCGGGCGCGAAGTGCAGCAGCAGGTGGATCTCGCCGGCGAAGTCCGGCCCGGCCCAGCCCTGCAGCGTGCGCAGGTTGGCGCGGTCCATCGCCACGATGTGCTGAAAGCGCGCGAAATCCGCGTCCTCGACCTGACGCGCGCGCTGGTGCGCGATGCGGTAGCCGCGGCGCTCGGCCGCGGCGATCGCGCGCGGATCCGGCGCCTTGCCGACGTTGAACGCGGCCGTGCCGCAGGAATCGACGCGAAAGTGCGCCGCGAGCCCGCGCCGCTCGAGCCGATCCTCCAGCACGGCCTGGGCCGAGGGCGATCGGCAGATATTGCCCAGGCACACGAAGAGGACGCCGATGCGCTGCATACAGGGGAAAGCACCCGGGGACGACAGGCCGACATTCTAGTGCCCGTGGGCGTTCGCCGTGGCCCCGATCGGACGTGGCCTAAACAAATCGTCATCTGGCCGCGGCGCGGCCTTGTCGTGTGACTCGCTACACTCGACGCTTTGCTTGGCCACTCACAGGAGAATCCCGATGGCTTTCCACGGCAAGGTAGCACTGGTCACCGGCGGCGCCAGCGGCATGGGCAAGGTCTCGGCGCTGCGACTCGCGGCGGCCGGCGCACAGGTCGCGATTTTCGACATGAACGAGGCCGCGCTCGCGGAAACCGCGGCACAATCGCCGAACATCCGCGCGTGGCGCTGCAACGTGGCCGACTGGGAGGAGGTGCAGGCGCGCGTCGCGGACGTCGAGCGCGAACTCGGGCCGATCGACCGCCTGACCCATGCCGCCGGCATCATGCCGAGTCACGCGGCTATCGACACGACCCTGGAGGTGGCGCGGCGGCTGATGGAGGTGAATTACTTCGGCACGCTGCACATGATCCGCGCTGTGGTGCCGGGCATGGTTGCGCGCAATCGCGGCGACGTGATCCTGTTCGGATCCGTGTCCGCGACTGCGCTGACGCCAAAGCTCGGCGCCTATGCGGCCTCCAAGGCCGCCGTGAACGTGTTCGGCGAGACGCTGGCCAATGAACTGGGGCACACGGCGCTGCGTATCGCGGTGGTGATGCCGCCGGCGGTTAACACGCCATTGATCCAGCAGTCGCTGGACACCGATCCGGCCAAGGCGCTGCGCGAGGCGAAGAAGTCCGGGCGCCTGGGGGACCCGGCCAAGATCGTGGAGCAGATCGAGCAGGGGCTCGAGAAGGGCAGGAAGGCCATCTATCCCGGCGAGGCCAAGCTGCTCGACCTGTGGCACGCGCTCGCGCCGCGGCTGTGGTGGAAGACCGTGCTGAAGTTCGAGCAATGACGCCGGGCGCTCGGGGCGGCCTGTCGCGCCGCCCCGAGCGCTGCCTCAGTCGTGCGCGCCCGCCATCGCCGCGGCGCGTCCGGCCATGCGGCCGGAGAAGGTCGCATCGCCCACCGAGATGCCACTGGCGTAGCCGCTTGCGGTGCGCGGCACGCCGCATGCGGTGCGCCCGGCCGCGTACAGGCCCTGGATCACGGTGCGCTCGGCGGTGAGTACCTCGCCGCTCGGCAGGGTATCCAGGCCACCCAGCGTGAAGAAGGGGTAGAAGGCACCGTGGCCCGGCGTGCAATCGAGCGCGGCCAGCGGCAGTTCCAGGGGCTTCAGCCACTCCGCGGTCTTGTGGAACAGGGGATCCACGCCCTCGGCCGCATTGCGGTTGAACACCTCGATCGTGTTCTGCAGCGTGCCCTCGGGCAGTTGCAGCTCGCTCTCGAGCTCCGCCACGGATTCCTCCGCGGTCGCCACGAACTTGGCGCCGAGATAGCTGGTCTTCTCGTAGTCGCCGAAATCCTCGACGTTCGCGATCAGGTACACGCGCCGGTCCGGCTGCTGCAGGCAGTAGTAGCCCACGCGCCCGTGGTAGCAGTCCTCGTTCACGAAGCGCTGGCCCTGGGCGTTGACCAGGATGCCCCAGGTCAGCGACGACGGCGGGTAATACGGCAGGCTCACGAAGCCCTCGTGCATGTTGATCGCGGCCGCACCGACCGCCATGCCCATCTGGATGCCCGATCCCGTGTCGCCCGGGTTGCCTATCGGCTCGCTGGCCGCGAGCAGCAGCGGCGAGTACTTGCGCAGCATCTCCTGGTTCATCGCGAAGCCGCCGGCGCAGAGGATCACGCCGCGCCGGGCGCGCACGCAGCGTTCCTGCTGGTCGATGCGCACCACCACGCCGTGCACGCGGCGCTCGTCGTCAACGATCAACGTCAGCGCGCGCGCTTCAAAGACGACCTTCACGCCGCGTTTCTCGACGTTCTCCGTCATGATCTTCATGAACAGCGGGCCGCCGTTGTCGCCCTCGACCTGCAGGTTGTGGCCGCGCGGGCAGGGCTTGGCGACCCGGTTGTAAGGCCATGCCTTCTCGCTGCCGGTATAGAGCAGGCAGTCATCGGTGAGCGCCATGATGGCGCGCTGGTTGTAAAGCGTGTCCTTGTACGGCACGCCGAGGCCGACCAGCCAGTTGAAATGATCGAGGCTCCCCTCGCAGTAGGCGCGCACCTTGTCCGGATCGGCCAGCGGACCGTTGGCGGCCATCAGGTACTGGTACATGTCCTCGGTCGAGTCCTCCAGCCCGCAGGCGCGCTGCACGCGCGTGCCGCCGTTGCCGCCCATGTAGATCTCGGCGCTGGACAGAGCGGTCGAGCCGCCGCTGGCGCTGGCGAGGTCGAAGATCGTCACCGCCGCGCCCTGGTCGCTGGCCTCGATGGCCGCCGCGGCTCCGGAGCCGCCGAAGCCGATGATCGCGACATCGGTTTCCATGTCCCAGCGCCCGACGTCGGCGAGGCGGCGCGGGCGCGAGGGGCTGCTCTTGTCTACCGGTACATTCATGCATTCACCCTGGCAATTCGTGATCGTGGACAGTACCCGCCCGGCGGGCGCGCGCGGAGTCTACGCCACGCGTGCGGCTGCTGGGAATTACCAGGACTTTACTGCGTGCTGCGGCGGGGAATCGTCGCGTTTAGTGCGTCGGCGGCATTTGCCGCCAGCGCCGCGGCGGAGGCAGTGACGACAGGTGTTGCGATGAATGCCCGGCTGGCCCGCACCGGGGCGCTGATGCTAAGCTCGCGCCCTTTCCCGGCGGAGGATTCACGATGAGCGCGAGCGAACAGGATACGGAGCTGGCCCTGTTTCGCGACAGCGTGCGCCGCTTCGTGAAGGAGCGCGTGGCGCCGTTTTACGAGGAATGGGAGAGCGCCGGCATCATCCCGCGCGAAACCTGGCGCGAACTCGGTGCTGCCGGCATGCTCGGCACCGACATCCCGCTGGAGTACGGTGGCGTCGGTGCCGATTTCCGCTTCTCGGTGGTGGTGCAGCAGGAGATCGCGCGCGCGGGCTTCCTCGCGCTCGCCTGCAACATCACGGTGCACAGCGACATCTGCGCGCACTACGTGCTCAATGCCGGCACCGAGGAGCAGAAGCAGCGCTACCTCCCGAAGATGGTCTGCGGCGATTGCGTGGGCGCCATCGCGATGACCGAACCCGGGGCGGGATCGGACCTGCAATCGATCCGCGCCAGCGCGCAGCCCGATGGCGAGGGCTGGAAGATCAACGGCGCCAAGACTTTCATCACCAACGGCCAGCACGCGGATCTCGTGATCACCGCGGCGAAGACCGATCTCTCGGCGCCGGGCTCGAAGGGGATATCGCTGCTGCTGGTCGATGCCGACGCGCCGGGTTTCGCGCGCGGGCGAAACCTGGAAAAGCTCGGGCTGCACGCCGCGGACACCTCGGAACTCTTCTACAGCGATGTGCGCGTCGGTCCGCAGGCGCTGCTGGGCGGACTGAACCGCGGCTTCGCGGTGCTGATGAACGAACTGCCGCGCGAGCGGCTGGGGCTCTCGATCGGCGCGGTCGCACACGCGCGCGGTGCGCTCGACATCACGGTCGCCTACGTCAAGGAGCGCCACGCCTTCGGCCAGCCGCTCGCCGCGCAGCAGAACACGCGTTATCGTCTGGCCGAGATGGCCGCCGCGATCACGGTGCACGAGCGTTTCCTCGACAGCTGCATCGCCAGCCTGATGCGCCACGAGCTCGACTCGGCGACCGCCAGCGTCGCCAAGCTGAGCTGCACGGAACTGGAGGACCAGGTCGTCGATGGCTGCCTGCAGCTCTTCGGCGGCTACGGTTACATGCGCGAATACCCGATCTCGCGCTTCTATGCCGATTCGCGCGTGCAGCGCATCTACGGCGGCACCTCCGAGATCATGAAGGAGCTGATCAGCCGCGACGTATTGAAGTAGGAGCGGGCCATGCCCGCGGCTAGTGCCATGCCCGCGAGCGTGTCCGCCGCCTTGCTCGCAGAGCGTCGCTATCGCGACGACCGCTGAAACCTTCCCCGGCCCCGGTTCCCTTGCACGATCGTCATGTACGCGGCGACGCGGGACGCTATGATTCGCGGCTGTGCCACCAAGGAATTGCATGATGAACCACGACCGCATCCACGAACCCCCGCTGATGGTGCACATGCTGATCGACGGGCTGAACCGCTACGACGAGCGGCCTTGCCTGTTCATCGGCGATGCCGTGCTGAGTTATGCCGAGGTGCGCGCGACCGCCAGCCGCATGCACCAGGCGCTGAAGGCGATGGGCCTCGGCGTTGGATCGCGGGTGGCGATCCTCTCCGGCAACCGCCCCGAGGTGCTGACCAACCTGGCCGCGATGCAGGTCACGGGCTGCTGCGGCACGCCGCTGCATCCGCTGGGATCGCTCGACGATCACGCCTACGTGCTGGAGGACGCGGGGATCGAGACGCTGGTCTACGATCCGTCCGCCTTCGATCAGCGCGCCGCCGAGCTCAAGGCACGCCTGCCCGGGTTGAAGAACCTGCTGGCTTTCGGTCCCAGCACGGTCGGCGTGGACTACCTTGCGCTCGCCGCGCAATTCAGCGCCGCGCCGCTCCTGGCGCCCGACATCCGCCCCGACGACGTGAGCTCGATCAACTACACCGGCGGCACCACCGGCAAGCCCAAGGGCGTGATGTCGACCGCCCGTGGCGGCGCCTACCTGACGATGCTGCAGATGGCCGAGTGGGAGTTCCCCGAGGAACTGCGCATGCTGATGTGCACGCCGCTCTCGCACGCGGCGGCGGCCTTCTTCATCCCGGTGCTGCAGCGCGGCGGCGCGTTCTACGTGCCGCGCGGCTTCACGCCGGATCTCTTCTTCGACATGGTCGAGCAGCACCGCATCACCGCGACCATGCTGGTGCCGGTGATGATCTACACCCTGCTCGATTCGCCGCGCGCGGCGACCGCGGATCTGTCGAGCCTGGAGACGATCTTCTACGGCGCCTCGGCGATGAGCCCGGCGCGGCTGCGCGAAGGCATCGAGAAGTGGGGCCACGTCTTCTACCAGTATTTCGGCCAGTCCGAGGCGCCCATGGCGCTGGCGAACATGAAGAAGGCCGAGCACGACCTGTCGAAACCGGAGCGTCTCGCCTCCTGCGGGCGCCCGGCGCCGTGGGTGCACCTGGCGCTGCTCGACGACGACAACAATCCCGTTGCCCCCGGGCAGCCCGGGGAGCTCTGCGTGCGCGCCCCGCTGGTCATGAAGGGCTACCACAACCTGCCCGAGCAGACCGCCGAGGCCTTCGCCGGCGGCTGGCTGCACACGGGTGATATTGCCCGCTTCGACAGCGAGGGTTTCCTCTACATCATCGACCGCAAGAAGGACATGGTGGTCACCGGCGGTTTCAACGTGTTCCCGCGCGAGGTCGAGGACGTGATCTCGGCGCACCCGGCGGTGGCGCAGGTCGCGGTGATCGGCGTGCCGGACGAGCGCTGGGGCGAGGCCGTGAAGGCGCTGGTGGTGCTGAAGCCGGGCGTGGAGCAGGGCGATGCGCTGCGCGAGGAGCTGGTGGCGCGGGTCAAGGACGCCAAGGGCTCGGTGCAGGCGCCGAAGTCGCTGGACTTCGTGAGCGCGATCCCGCTCACGCCCATCGGCAAGCCCGACAAGAAGGCGCTGCGCACGACGTACTGGGCGGGCGCCGCGCGGAAGGTGTGACGATTCGCGTGCTCGCGATTCGCGCGGAACAAACACGTTTCTCGGTTCCACCGGAGAGAATCTCATGACTCTGAAGGGCAAACGCATCGTGATCACCGGCGCCGCCGGCGCGCTGGGGCGCGGAGTCAGCGAATGCGCCCGCGCGCTCGGCGCCGACACGGTGCTGCTGGACCTCGCATTTCCCGCCGACGCGCCGGCCGACGGCTCGCTGCGCCTGTGCGTCGATCTCGGCGATGCCGGCGCGACTGCCGCGTGCTTCGGACAGATCGGTCCGGTGGACGGGTTGTTCAACCTCGCCGGCGGTTTCGCGATGGGGCCGCGCACCTGGGAAGTCACCGACGGCGAGTGGGCGCAGATGTACCAGATCAACGTGGCCACGATGCAGAACGCCGTGCGCGCAGCGGTGCCCGGCATGGCCGCCCGCGGACGCGGGGCGATCGTGAACGTGGGGGCGCTCGGCGCGCTGAAGGGCCAGGGTCACATGAGCGCCTACTGTGCCGCCAAGAGCGTGGTGATGCGCCTGACCGAGAGCCTCTCGGCCGAGCTCAAGCATCACGGCGTCAACGTGAACGCGGTGCTGCCGAGCATGATCGACACGCCGCGCAACCGCGCCGACATGCCCGACGCCGATCCCTCGCTGTGGGTCAGCCCGCAGGATTTGGGCAACGTGATCTGCTTCCTCGGCAGCGATGCCGCGCGCGCGATCCACGGCGCGCTGGTGCCGGTGGCGGGGTTGTCGTGATCGGGGCAAGTTGCCAATGAACTCACGGGGGTAGGGATCCGGGCCGGCGCGCCGAGCGCGGCACCGAACATCGTGCTGACGCCGAGGACAAGACCCGGCAGCCACAGCACCAGGTCGTCGACGATGAAGACCACGAGCGCGATCAGCGTGAACGCACCGGTGCACAGCATCTTCAACGCATTGGTGCGCACCAGGTCGTAGCGCAGCGTGCCGGCGAGCGCGGCGATCAGCACGAAGCCCACACCGGCCTGCACGAATCCGCCGTAGACCCCGGCGAGGAACAGCGCGGCCCACGCGGCCGGTCGCTCGCGCACCGACAGCGGCGGCG
>JAKJFB010000559.1 GCA_022705125.1 Pseudomonadota bacterium | reverse complement strand
TGAGTTCGTCCGTCACCCGGACGAAGGTTTCGATGAAGCTGCGCACGTCGTCCGCGCGCGTGTCGCGACCGAGGCTCACACGCACCGCGGCGCGCGCCAGCCCGCGCTCCACGCCCATCGCCAGCAGGGTGCGGGACGGTTCGGGGTTCGCGCTCGAGCACGCCGAGCCGCTCGCGCACGCGAAGCCTGCACGGTCGAGGCGGCCGACCAGGGTCTCGCCGTCGATGTCCTCGACCGCGAAGAATACGGTATTCGGCAGGCGCGGGGCAGCCGCCGAGAAGATCCGCGCGCCGCGCCCGGCGAGCGCGGCACAGAGTTCGTCGCGCAGGGCGGCCAGGCGCACGCCCTCGCCTTCGCGCCGCGCGACCGCGCGCTCGCAAGCCACGCCGAAGCCGACGATCGCGGCGACGTTCTCGGTCCCCGAGCGCAGCCCGCGCTCCTGGCCGCCGCCGGCGATCAGCGGCGCGAGCTCGACGCGCTTGTCCAGCACCAGCGCACCCGCGCCGAGCGGACCGCCGATCTTGTGCGCGGACAGCGTCATCGCATGCACGCCGAGCGCGCGGAAATCCACCGCCACCTTGCCCAGCGCCTGCACCGCGTCGGTGTGGAACCAGGCGCCGGCGGCGCGCGCCGCGCGCGCCAGTGCGGCGACGTCCTGCAGCACGCCGGTCTCGTTGTTGGCCAGCATCACCGACACCAGGCCCGGGCGGGCTTCCAGCACCGCGCTCCAGTCGGCGGGGTCGACCACGCCCTGCGCATCGACCGCGATCTCGCGCAGCGTCCAGCCCGCGCGCCGCAGCTGGCGGGCCGGCTCGCGCACGCAGGGGTGCTCGATCGCACTCACCGCCACCACGCCCGGCTCGCGGTTGGGCGCGGCGCCCTTGAGGAAGAGATTGTTGGCTTCCGAGCCGCCGCTGGTGAAGATCACCTCGGTCGCGTGCGCGCCGACCGCCGCGGCCACCCGCGCGCGCGCCTCGTCCACCGCGGCACGCGCCTGGCGGCCGTACTCGTGGCGGCTGGAGGCGTTGCCGAAGCGCGCCGGCTCGGCGGCGCCGAGCCAGGGCAGCATGGCCTCGCGCACCGCCGGATCGAGCGGCGTGGTCGCGTTCCAGTCGAGGTAGATGGGAGCGAAGTTCATGCGCGACCTCAGACCGCGGCGATCTCGTGCACCGGCATGCGGCTGCGCCGCCGCACGCTCTTGAGCACCGTCATGTCGGCGTCGGGCCTTACCTGGTGCTTGACCAGCGCCTCCAGGCTCACTGAGTCGAGGTAGGCGTAGATGCGCTGGTTGAGGTTGGACCACAGGTGGTGGGTCATGCACACGTGATCGTCGTGGCAGTTTTCCTTGCCGCCGCACTGGGTGGCGTCCATCGGCTCGTCGACCGCGATGATGATGTCGGCCACGGTGATCTCGTCCATCGCCCGCGCCAGTCGGTAGCCGCCGCCGGGACCGCGCACGCTGTTGACCAGCTTGTGCCTGCGCAGCTTGCCGAAGAGCTGCTCGAGGTAGGACAGCGAGATGCTCTGGCGCTCGGCGATGCCCGCCAGCGTGACGGGCCCGTCCCCCTGGCGGGCAGCCAGGTCGATCATCGCGGTCACCGCAAACCGTCCCTTGGTCGTAAGTCGCATGAGGCTCTCCTCGAAGGCTGTCCGGGCTCGCGCGTGCCGGGGGCCGCCGAATATCCCATCATTTTTGTCGAGTATATGGATCCCGACAAAAACGGTCAACTAATCGGGAGACGAGTCTTGCGCTGCAAGGCGCGAGGGGCGCCGTTGCAGCCGCGGCGCCAGCCGCGAACACGGCGCTCGATCGTCCGGCACCGCAGGCGTGCGAATCAATCCACCATCCGCGACAGCCGGCCCGGGTCGAAATGGTCGCTCGGGGCGACCGTGTCGTCGAGCTTGATCCCCGCGGCCTCGAGACGGGCCAGGATGGCCTGCAGGCGGCGGTCGGTCTCAACGGAATGGTCGAGCAGGCCGTGCAGCGCCTTGGCGACCGGGTCGTCCATGTCGCGGGTCACGCCGTAGGCGCTGAAGCCGAACTGCTCGGCCTTCTGCTCGCGCGCGGCGTCGCGCTCGCTATCCTTGTCCGAGTCGAGAATGCGAGCCGGATTGCCGACGGCGGTCGCGCCGGCGGGCACGGGCTTCACCACCACCGCGTTGGAGCCGACCTTGGCGCCGTCGCCCACCTCGAAGCCGCCCAGCACCTTGGCCCCGGCGCCGATCACCACCCCGCGCCCGAGGGTCGGATGGCGCTTGGTGCCGCG
>JAKJFB010000558.1 GCA_022705125.1 Pseudomonadota bacterium | reverse complement strand
TCGGGATGCCGTTGTCGCGCGCCGCCGCGATCACCGCGCTCACGCGATCCTCGCGCCCGATGTTGCCCGGGTTGATGCGCAGGCAGTCCACGCCGGTCTTCGCCACGGCGAGCGCGATCTTGTAGTCGAAGTGGATGTCCGCCACCAGCGGCACGCCGACCTGCGGGCGGATCTTCGCGAAGGCGGCCGCGGCATCCATGCTCGGCACCGAGACGCGCACGATATCGGCGCCCGCATCGGCGAGTTGCCTGATCTGCCCGACCGTGGCCGCGACGTCGCAGGTCTCGGTGTTGGTCATGCTCTGCACCGAGATCGGCGCATCGCCCCCGACCGGGACCGAACCGACCATGATGCGGCGCGAGCGCCGGCGCACGATGGGTGATGGATGCAGCATGGGCGGCGCTGCCTCAGGGTGCGGCGCGCGGCGGCGCGAGCAGCGGCACCACCTGCGGCCCGCTGGCGGTGTCGACGGTCACCGCGGCGGTGCCCGGCTCGCGCACGGCGGCCTGCGGCTCGCGATTCTGGAACAGGAACAGCGCGCTCACGGCGAGCAGCGCCAGCACCATGCCCACGCGCCCGGCACCCGAGGCGCCGCGCCAGCGGTCGCGCTTGGCCACGCTCGCACGCTTCTCGGTCTTGCCCGCGGGGCTCGTCACGCGCAGGCGCGACAGCACCTCGTCGGCGTCGATGCCGAGCAGCCGCGCGTAGTTGCGCAGGTAGCCGCGCACGAAGGTCTCGCCGCGGATGCGGTCGTAGCAGTCCTTCTCCAGCGAGTTCACCACGGACTGCAGCAGGTGCAGCCTGTCGGCGACCTGCTCCACGCTCATCCCCGCGGACTCGCGCGCCGCGCGCAGCATGGCGCCGGGGCTGCGCTGATCCGTGCTCGACGTGTCTTCCTGGGCCATGTTGTGTCAGCGCTCGCTGGAAGTACTGGAGAACTCCCGGTATTCCGCGGAATCCGGGTACATGCTTTTCAGCTGCAGGGAGTAGCTGGCCTCGGCATCGCGATCGCCCGCCAGGCGCGCGAGGCGGATGCCGAGCAGCAGGCTGCGCGGCGTCTGGCGCGGCGCCAGGCGCCGGAACTGCTCGTAATAGCGCGCCGCCTGCTCATGGTCGCCGCGGTCGTAGTTGATCGCGGCGAGCTCGAGCATCGCCGGCCACTGGCGCCGGTCCATCTTGACCGCGCGCGCGAGCGCTTCCTCGGCCTTCGCGGTCTCGCCCACCTTCTGGTAGGCGCGCCCGAGGTTCGCGAACGCCGCGCCGCGCGATTCGTACAGCGTGTCCGCCACCACCTGCTCTAGCTCGCGGATCGCGCCGCGCGTGTCGCCACGCTCGTAGAGGAAGGCGGCGTAGTTGTTGCGCGCGCGCGAGAACTTCGGGTCGGAGGCGATCGCCTTGCGAAAGTGCTCCTGGGCCAGCTCGTATTCGCCGGTCTTCCAGAACACCTGTGCCAGCGTGTCGTGCACCGGCGCGGCGTTCGGGTCGAGCTCCAGCGCGCGCTTGAGGTGCACGATCGCCTTTTCCGTGTTGCCCTGGTTCAGGTAATCGGTCGCGGCCTTGACGCGACTGGCTACCTCGGCCTGCTTGTCGGCCTTGAACGCGGAATTGGTGGTGGTCACGCAGCCCTGCACGAGCAGCGCCAGCAGCAGCGGCGCCAGCAGCCGGGTCCACGGGGTTGCGCCACGCCCGCTCATGCGCGCGCCCCTTGCGCGCGATCGCAGGCAACGGCCGCGTGCGCCGCGCGATGGCGCGCGCTGCGCCGCGTGCGGTCCTGCACCTGGCCGACCAGCTGGCCGCAGGCGGCGTCGATGTCATCACCGCGCGTGGTGCGCACCGTGACGCGGTGCCCGGCCTCCGTGAGGACGCTCCAGAAGCGGCTCACGGCATTGCGGCTCGGTCGCTCGTAGGACGATTGCGGGAACGGGTTGAAGGGAATCAGGTTGATCTTGCACGGATAGCCGCGCAGCAGCGCCGCCAGCTCGCGCGCCTGTTCGACGCTGTCGTTGACGCCCGCGAGCAGCGTGTACTCGACCGTGATCACGCGCTTGCTGTCGGTCTGCGCGTCCATGTAGCCGCGCGCGGCATCGAGCAGGCTCGCGATCGGGTAGCGGCGGTTGACCGGCACCAGCTGGTCGCGCAACGCGTCGTTGGGGGCGTGCAGGGAGATCGCGAGCGAGGCTTCGCTGACGGCGGCCAGGCGCTCGAGCGCCGGCACCACGCCCGCGGTGCTCAGCGTCACGCGGCGCTTGGAGATCCCGTAAGCGAAGTC
>JAKJFB010000557.1 GCA_022705125.1 Pseudomonadota bacterium | reverse complement strand
CGGTGCCCACCGGCACGGTCGACTTGTCGACCACGACCGCGTACTTGCACAGGTGGCGCCCGATGTCGCGCGCCACCGCGAGCACGTAGCGCAGGTCCGCCGAGCCGTCCTCGCCCGGCGGCGTGCCGACCGCTATGAAGATGTACTCGGCCGCCCCCACCGCGGCGGCCACGTCGGCGCTGAATGTCAGCAGCCCGGCCTGCACCGCCTGCTCCACCACCGGCTGCAGGCCCGGCTCGAAAATGGGGATCTCGCCGGCCTGCAGGCGCGCGAGCTTGGCGGGGTCGTTGTCGACGCACACCACGTGATTGCCCATTTCCGCGAAGCAGGCGCCCGTGACCAGGCCCACGTATCCCGTGCCGATGACTGCTATTCGCACCCTGGAAGTTTCCTTGCGCCGCTGTTTGCCGGCCCAAAGTCTAGTGGAAGGACCGCTGCTTGTCAGATCGGCCCCGCCGGCCCGGACACCGGTTGGCGCAGGTGACGGCCATGGGCAAACTCACTACAATTCGCGCACTTGCACACTCCCCCAGAGATCCCGCTGTTGAGCACCATCCCCGCGCGGCGCGAGCCGTCGACCCAGCATTCCTTCAGCAAGGAAGAACTCATCGCCTGCGGACACGGCGCCCTGTTCGGGCCCGGCAACGCGCAGTTGCCGGTCGACAACATGCTGATGATCGACCGCATCACGCATATCAGCGCCGAGGGCGGTGCGCACGGCAAGGGCGAGATCATCGCCGAGCTCGACATCCACCCGGGGCTGTGGTTCTTCGGTTGCCACTTCGTGGGCGACCCGGTGATGCCGGGCTGCCTGGGGCTGGACGCGATGTGGCAGCTGGTGGGCTTCTTCCTCGGCTGGCGCGGCAATCCGGGCCGCGGGCGCGCGCTGGGCGCGGGCGAGATCAAGTTCACCGGGCAGGTGCTGCCCGAGGCGACGAAGGTGGTCTACCACATCCACCTGAAGCGGGTGATGGAACGCAAGCTGGTGATGGGTATCGCCGACGGCGAGTTGTCGGTGGACGGCAAGGTGATCTACACCGCGCACGACCTGCGCGTGGGGCTGTTCACCACGGCCGCGGATGCTTTGGTCTAGGGCCACGGAGGAAATCGCAATGCGCAGAGTCGTCGTCACCGGCATGGGAATCGTCTCGTGTCTGGGCAACACCCCGGAGGCCGTCACCGCGTCGCTGCGCGAGGGCCGATCGGGCATCAAATTCATCCCGGAATATGCCGAGATGGGCTTTCGCAGCCACGTGGCGGGCCGCCCTCAGGTGGATTTCGCGGCCGAGATCGACCGCAAGCAGTTGCGCTTCATGGGCGACGGCGCGGTGTGGAACTACGTCGCGATGAAGCAGGCCATCGCGGACGCGGGGCTCACCGAGGCCGAGGTCTCCAACGAGCGCACCGGCATCATCGCCGGCTCCGGCGGCGCCTCGTCGTCGAACCAGGTGGAAGCCGCGGACATCATGCGCGAGAAGGGCGTGAAGCGCGTCGGACCGTACCGCGTGACGCAGACCATGGCCAGCACCGTGTCGGCCTGCCTGGCGACACCGTTCAGGATCAAGGGATTGAACTACTCGATTGCCTCGGCCTGCTCGACCAGCGCCCACTGCATCGGCGCCGGCATGGAGCAGATCCAGATGGGCAAGCAGGACCGCGTGTTCGCCGGCGGCGCCGAGGAAGAGCACTGGAGCATGGCCTGCCTGTTCGATGCGATGGGCGCGCTGTCCTCCAAGCGCAACGCCACGCCGGAGCTCGCCTCGCGCGCCTATGACGCGGACCGCGACGGCTTCGTGATCGCCGGCGGCGGCGGCATGCTGGTGCTGGAGGCGCTGGACGTGGCGCAGGCGCGCGGCGCGCGCATCTACGCCGAGGTGGTCGGCTACGGCGCGACCTCCGACGGCTACGACATGGTGGCTCCCTCGGGCGAGGGCGCGGTGCGCTGCATGCGCCAGGCGATGAGCACCGTGGACGGGGCCATCGACTACATCAACGCGCACGGCACCAGCACGCCGGTCGGCGACATCCAGGAACTGAAGGCGGTGGCCGAGGCCTTCGGCGCGAAGGTGCCGCCGATCAGCTCCACCAAGTCGCTGTCCGGGCACTCGCTGGGCGCGGCGGGCGTGCAGGAGGCGATCTACTCGCTGCTGATGATGGAGCACGATTTCATCGCGGCCTCGGCCAACATCGAATCGCTCGACGAAGCCGCGGGCAACATGCCGATCGTGCGCCAGCGCATCGACAACGCCAGGCTGAACCGCGTGATGTCGAACAGCTTCGGCTTCG
>JAKJFB010000556.1:2019-2287 GCA_022705125.1 Pseudomonadota bacterium | reverse complement strand
CCTGGCGGCAGTAGTTGGCGGAGCTGATGATGCGCAGCTGCTTCATCGACACCTCGAAAGCCGGCAGCACGAGGCCTTCCCAGTAGGTTGCCAGCAGCAGCACGGTGGCGCCCGGGCGGCACAGTCGCACCGCCTCGGCGATGGATTGCTCGGTGCCCGCGCAATCGATCACGAGATCATATTCGCCCGTGGGAGTGAGCGTGGCGCCCAGGCGCTCGCCAGCGGCCTTCTGCGGGTCGTGGCGCGCGAGCAGGCACACGTCCTGCGT
>JAKJFB010000556.1:349-2009 GCA_022705125.1 Pseudomonadota bacterium | reverse complement strand
CCGCGCCGTGGCGACCGCGCACAGCCCGATGGTGCCGCCGCCGATGATCGCGACGCGGTCACGGTGCCCGGGGCGCGCCATCGCGATGCCGTGCACCGCGACCGCGAGCGGTTCCACCAGGCAGGCATCCTCCACCGCGAGGCCCGAGGGCAGCGGCACCAGGCAGCGTTCGGGCACGATCAGCTCCTCGGCCATGCCGCCGTCCTGGCCCACGCCGATAATGGCCTTCGCGCCGAGCACGCAGAGGTTGTACTCGCCCCTGGCGCAACCGGGGCAGTGGCCGCAGGCCGCGATCGGCTCGATCGCGACCAGGGTGCCGTTGTCGGTGATGCCGGAGATCTCGTGGCCCAGCGTGAACGGATTTGGATAGCCCATCGCGATCATGTGCAGGTCCGAGCCGCAGATGCCCGCGGCGGCGATCCTGACCCGCACGCCATCGCCCGTGGGCAGCGGCACGTGCGTCAGGCATGCCTTGTGGTCCTTGCAGCGTACGGCCTTCATCGTGCTTCTCCGGGGTGTGCGTGGCGGCGCCGATCATGGCGCAAGCCGCGTTGAATGTCACCGCCAAACTCCGTAGCATCCGGGCCCGTCGCGCGTCGGCCAGGCATACCGGCATCGCGGTCCCACAACCCTGAGCACGGGAGCACGTTGCCATGTTCGAACCGCTGTTCGGCCCCATCACGCAGTGGGGATTCCTGGTCAAGGACATCGACGCCGCGATGAAGAGCTGGGTCGAGCACTTCGGCGTGGGACCCTGGTGGGGCTACCGCGACGTGCGGCTGCAATCGGAGTTTCGCGGCGCGCGCACCGAGGTGCAGATGCACGTGGGCCTCGCTTACCAGAACGGCGTGCAGATCGAGCTGATCCAGCAACTGAACGACGTCGTCTCGCCCTACCGTTTCTTCTACGACACCGACAAGGCCCAGACGCTGCACCAGTTGAGTTACATCGTGCCCGATCTCGACGCCGCGCTCGCGCACGCCGCGACGGCCGGGTTGCGCGAGCACGGCGTGATGCGCAACGACTTCGCGCGCTACGTCTACCTCGACCATCCGGCGATGGAAGGCCTCGTGGTCGAGCTGATGCAGTCCGACCCGGACTACGTGGCAGGGTTCAGGGCGTGCGCTGCCGAGGCGGCGTCGTGGGACGGCAGCGATCCCTACCGCCTGGTGGCGTTTGGCTGATGCGCGCGTTGTGCAGGATCTGGGCGCTGTTGCTCGCATTGGGAGCCGCAACGTTCGCCGTGGCGCAAGCGCCGCAGACGCTGGGCGGCGCAGTGACGCGCCTCGAGGCCGGCCTTGCGGCGGCGCCCGAGGCCGCCGCCGCGGGCCCGGCCGCGACGGCCCGCTATGGCGCTGGCATCGTTGGTGGCGCGCTCTCGCTCTGGGAACAGTCGCGACATCTCGACACGCCGTATTTCGCGCGCAGCCAGGGCATCGACGGGCGTGCCGGGCTGGTGAATCCGGACAACATCTACGCGTCGGCGCTGATCGTCGACAGCGGTGCGTACCGCGTGCATGGGCGGCGCGGCACGCACGCGATGCTCACGCTGCAGGTGCTCGATGGCTACCCGATCGTCGCGCTGGGGCGCAACCTGCTCGCGCTCGACCTCGACGCCGAGGGCCTTCGTCCGGGTGAGGACTTCGAACTGTGGCTCGGC
>JAKJFB010000556.1:0-266 GCA_022705125.1 Pseudomonadota bacterium | reverse complement strand
GGGTGTGGAATGGCAACTACCTGCCGATGATCAGGAAGCTGCCGGTGAATGTACTGCCCGCGCCGCGCGCCAGCGACACGGATTCCGGCGGCCTGGGCGGACAGCAGTCGGTGATGGCGCGCTACCGGCTCGCACCGGACGAGGCGCTGCTGGTCACCGTGAAGGCGAGCCGTGCGCGCTACCAGGGAATCCAGCTCGGCGACCCGTGGTTCGTGACGCCGAACTGGCTCGATCACCAATCCAGTCTCACGCGCGCGCAGGCCGCG
>JAKJFB010000555.1 GCA_022705125.1 Pseudomonadota bacterium | reverse complement strand
GGAATCAGCGTTGACGATGCGTGCGCAGGCTTCGACGCGCTGTGCAATCGTCTGACGGCGTGCCGTGCGACGTTCCATCAGCGATTGCGCCTCGTCCACGAACAACGCGCCAGGCATCACGAAATCCGTCGTGATGATGTGTTCTTGGGCATTCAGCGGCGGCAGCACGTAGCGCGATGCGTCGTGCCCGAGATCCGCAGGACTGCGCACCAATGCACCCCACGAGGCGACCCACTGCCAGAAGATGTGCTTCGCGTGGCCCTTCAGACGCCAAACGCTCGTGTCGCCGCCGTCGTGCGTGAAGAACTCGGCAAGCATTTCCTGCCGAGTGCATATGCCGAGGAACTCGGCGTGCGTGCCCAGCTCCGTCCAGTCGTTCGGGGCCGGCGTCGCGGTCGCGCACAGCTTGAACGGCGTGTCGCGGAAGGACTCCAGCAGCGTGCGCAGAGTCTTGGTGTCGTGGTGCTTGATGCAGCTCGATTCGTCCAGCACCACCGCGCCGAAGTCGCTCGCGTTGAAGCGATGCAGCCGGTCATAGTTCGTGATGTTCACGCCCGGCGAGACTTCGCAGCCGTCGCGCACGTGGCGGACCTGCAGGCCGAGCGTGGCGCCCTCGATCACGGTTTGCGATGCCACGGCCAGCGGCGCCAGGATCAGCACGGGTCGCTTCGTATGGCGCTGCACGGCATCGGCCCACGCGAGTTGCATGCGGCTCTTTCCGAGCCCGGTGTCGGCGAAGATCGCAGCACGGCCACGACGGATGGCCCACGCGGTCAGTGCGGACTGATGCGGGAACAGCGACGACGGCACGCTGAAGCCGGACGCGATGCCGGTCGGCGGGACTCGCGACAGCTTGCGGTGCACGTAGGATGCGTAGTCGCTCACGAGGCACCCCCCACGGCATAGGGAAGGCGCGCGGCGACGCTATCGCCTACCTTCACGCCATGCTCACCGCACGCCGCGAAGAAGAAGCCCGGAGCCGCGAGGCCCCGGGCGAAGTCCCGCGCAGGGAGGGAAGCGCGGGCGGAGACATCGTTCGGCATTCAGTCCTCGTCGGATTCGGTGAAGCACTGCCACAGCGCAACGGCTGCGCCGATGACGCAGAGCGCGGCGAGTGCGGCGATGAAGGCTTGCGGGATCACGGCGCCACCTTCTCGGGCTCGGCCGGCGCTTTCTGCTTGAGCTTGCGCAACGCCGCCTCCAGCTTTTCAACCGTCGCCACGTTGCATCCCGCCTCCGGGACGTTCTTGACCCTGCGGATGGCGCGCAGCGAGACGCCGGACGCCTTTGCCAGGTGCGACAAGTTGACCTCGGCAAGCCGGGATCGGAGCGTTTGGAGATTCATGCTGCCGATACTAGGCAATCGCGCGCCGAACCGCAAGAGCGCGCGAATACGTACACGCATACGTAATCGAGGAGCTTGCAGGTCGGCAACAAAGCGCCGATAGTTGCGTCCATCGGCTCGCAGAAACGCCCACCCGGGCGGCGAGCCGGAAAGGACAGCGATGGTTCCCGCCTGCTACCTTAGCCCGACCGGCATGCGCGCCGTGAAGGCCCGCGCTGCTGCTCTGCGTGAGTACCTGTGGGCGCGTCGTGCGATGCGCCAGGCTGTTGCCGCGTGGGGTGCCAAGTGAACGCGCCCGACAACGCGATGGTCGTCGGCATTGGCGCGGCGCTTGAGCGCCACTACGCTGCAGCCGACGACACCGCCCGCGACTTCGCCGAACTGCGCGTCCTCGGTGACGTGCTCAAGTTCTTCGAGTTCGTCGACACGCGCGACGGCCTGAGCGACGCGGCCGACCGCGCGCTGCGCATCGACTCTCGCCTCGACGAGGCCGACAGCGCCGTGGTGCTCGCGGCCCTGCTGCTGGCGGCGCATCGCAATGACGCCGAGGACACGCTGCGTGCGGCGCGGCTGCTGGTGACGCGCTACCTAGCGCGGCAGGAACAGCGGATCGCGCGCATTGCTGGGGGTGACGAATGAGAACCGTCACCTCATGGCAGGACAACTGGTCGGCGCACTGGCCCGGCCATCCGCGACTCGGCGGCCTGCACGGTTTCACGGACTCGTGCGTCATCAGCAGGCACGATCCCGGAGAACCGCGCGGCGTGTACATGGTCGCTCTCTCGTGCGGGCCGGAAGTGCTGCGGCTGACCGGAGCAGTCGAGTTCAAGGGCTATGCCGTGGTCGACGACTTCGGCAACCTCGTGAAGGTGAAGCAATGAGCGTCCTCCCCTACGAAGACGGCACCGCGCCGCACCCGGTCTACCGCGTGTCGTGGCTGCGCCCGGTGCCCGCCG
>JAKJFB010000554.1 GCA_022705125.1 Pseudomonadota bacterium | reverse complement strand
TCTACCTGGTGCTGATCCACAAGCTCGAGTACTTCCTGAACGCGCGCATCGTGGGCAGCCACATCCAGGCGCGAGCATGGGAAATGCTGCTGGCGATGCTGGTGATGGAAGCCGCCTTCGGCATCCCCGGGCTGATCGCCGCCCCGATCTTCTACGCCTACGCCAAGGACGAACTCGCGAGCCGCAACCTCATCTGAATGCCCGTAGATCGGGTTTGCAGGTCGGGTTTCAACCCGACAAGGGCTCGGCAAAGCCGAGCCCGCCACATCCCCGCAGGCACCCGGGAGCACCCGTCGGCATTCATGCCGGCCTACAGAAGTTCCTTGGCCAGGAACTCCATCTGCGCGACCGTGAGGTCGAAGTCCCCGCTGTGCCCGATCAGCAGCGAGCTCACGCGCGTCTTCTTCCAGTCCTGCAGGCGCTCGCGAATGCGTCCATGGGGGCCGAGCAGCGAGATCTCGTCGACCAGCGCATCGGGGACCGCATCGACCGCTTCCTGCTGGCGTCCCGAGAGGAACAGGTCCTGGATCTTCTGCGCGTCGTCGGCGTAGCCCATGCGCCCCAGCAGGTTCTTGTGGAAGTTCATGCCCTTGGCGCCCATGCCGCCGAGATACAGCGCCATGGTCCACTTGCCCGGCACCAGTGCCTGCTGCAGGTCGTCGTTGATCGCGAGGTTCACCATCGCGGCGATCTCGAAATCCGGACCTGCCGCCTGCAGGCTGTCGGCGAAGATGTCCATCTTGTACGGCGAGCAGAAGATCGGCAGCCAGCCGTCGAAGGCCTCGGCCGCGAGCGCGACGTTCTTCGGGCCCTCGGCGCCGAGCACCACGGGGATGCGCTTGCGCAGCGGGTGCGTGATGCTCTTCAGCGGCTTGCCGAGCCCCATGCCGGTAGTGCACGGCAGGTTGTACTGCTCGCCGTGGAATTCCACCGGCTGCTCGCGCGCGATCACCTGGCGGAAGATCTGGATCCACTCGCGCGTGCGCTCCAGCGGCTTCGTGAACGGCTGCCCGTACCAGCCCTCCACGACCTGCGGTCCCGACACCCCGACACCGAGGATCAGCCGCCCGTTGGAGATGTGGTCCAACGTGAGCGCGGTCATCGCGGCACAGGTCGGCGTGCGCGCGGAAATCTGCATCACGCCGGTGCCGAGCCGGATGCGCTTGGTCGAGGCCGCGATCGCCGCCAGCGGCGTGAAGCAGTCCGACCCGTAGGCCTCCGCGGTCCACACGGAATCGAAGCCCAGGCTCTCGGCCACCTGCGCCAGTTCGATGAACCGCGGCGTGGGGTGCTTTTGCCAGTATCCGAGTTGCAGTCCGAGTTTCATGAGGGTTCTCCGTGCGGGGTGGCTTCAGTGGCGCAGCGAGTATAGGGCGGCGCGGGGCGCGGATCAGTGACCGCTGCGCCGCGCGACGGCTGACCAAAGCGCTCAGCGCGGCTTGCCGTTCGGTAACTTGCGCCGTGCGGCCGCCCCACCCTACTCTCGCCGCACGAACAGTCCCCGGGCAGACACCGCATGTCACAGCAGGCCGCCAACAAGGATCTCGTCACGCGTTTCTGGAACGATGTCTACGTCGCGCGCGACTACGACGCGGTCGGGCGCTATTTCGCCACCGACGGCGTCTACGCCGACGTCCCGGTGCCGGATTCCGCGGCGACCGGGCCACAGGCCGTGGCGATGCGCCTGCGCATCGGGCACGAGCCGGTGGAGCGCTTCACGCACCAGATCCACCGCATGGTCTCCGAGGGCAGTGCCGTGATCACCGAGCACACCGAGACCTGGCATTTCCACACCGGCGAGGTGGTCGCCCTGCCCTTCGTCTCGGTGATGGAAGTCGAGGACGGCATGATCCGGCTGTGGCGCGACTACTGGGACGTGAACACGCTGATGTCGAAGGCGCCGCCGTGGTGGCTCGAGCACATCATGAAGTTCAGCGTCGCGGATTTCGCTCACAAAAACCCCGCATAGGTCCGCATTCAGCCGGACAATTGTCCGGTTGAAGCCGAACCCACGGGAGCCGGCGCTACTCGCGAAAGCGCTGCAGGTAGGCGATCAGATCGGCGCGGCGCTGCGCATCGGGCACCCCGGGCGTCATCATCGTGGTGCCCGGGATGAAGGTCGCCGGATTCGCGAGCCAGGCGTCGAGATACTCCGGCGTCCAGACGAGGCCGGAATCCTTCAGCGCCTGCGAGTAGTAGCCGAAGCCTTCCTGCGTGCCGGCCTTGCGACCGAAAATGTTCCACAGCGCAGGGCCGTTCTGGTGGCCGGCGCCCTGTTCGGGCCAGTGACAGGTGCGGCAGGAACC
>JAKJFB010000553.1 GCA_022705125.1 Pseudomonadota bacterium | reverse complement strand
GGCCCTCGCGCGCGGCGAGGATGAGCAAGGTGTTGCCCTGCGCGTCGACGGTATCGGGGTCGAGGCCGCGCTGGATCAGGCTGACGAGTTCCTTCGCGTCGCCCATGCTGGCGGCGGAGAGCGCGTCGTCGAGGGTGGCGGCGAGCGCGGCATGCGAAGCCAGGCCGCCGGCGACGAAGGCCGCGGCGAGAACGAGGCGGCGCAGCCCATGTACCGGAGTGCGGGAGGGCGTGCGGAGATCAGGCAGGTCTTTGTGCATGGCGGAAGAGACGGAAGAAGTTGTCGGTGGTGGCTTGCTCGACCTGCGCCAGCGGGAGCTCGCGCAGGCGGGCGATCTCCTCGGCGACATGCACGACCCAGCCGGGCTCGTTGGTCTTGCCGCGGTGCGGCACCGGGGCGAGATAGGGGGAATCGGTCTCGATCAGCAGGCGCTCGAGCGGCACGCGGCGGGCGACCTCCTTGAGCTCCTTCGCGTTGCGAAAGCTCACGATGCCCGAGAACGAGATGTAGAAGCCGAGCTCGAGCGCAGCCTCGGCCACCTCCCAGCTCTCGGTGAAGCAGTGCATCACTCCGCCGGCCTCGCCGGCCCCCTCCTCGCGCATCAGGCGCAGGGTGTCCGCGGCGGCGTTGCGGGTGTGGACGACCAGCGGCTTGCCCGTCGCACGCGCCGCGCGGATGTGCACCCGAAAGCGCTCCCGCTGCCACTCGGGCGCGTCCTTGTGCCAGTAATAGTCCAGCCCGGTCTCGCCGATCGCCACCACGCGCGGGTGGTCCGCGAGCGCGACGAGGCGGGCGACGTCCGGCTCCTCGCAATCGGCATTGTCCGGATGCACGCCGACCGAGGCCCACAGGTGGGCGTGGCGCTCGGCGAGCTCACGCACACGCGGGAATTCCTCCAGCCGTACGCCGATGCACAGCGCGGTGCCGACGCCGTTGGCCGCCATGGTGGCGAGGATCTCGTCCTCGCGCTCGGCGAGGCCGGGAAAATCGAGATGACAGTGTGAATCGACGAACATCCGGGTCCTGGAATGGTTTGATGAAGTCGGCGTTGTTGAACTCGGCAGCGCGCGACGCGAAGCGGGCCCTGCCCTTGCCGGCGCGCTCAGAGCGTGTGCGTGGGCCGGCTCGAGCCGAGATGGCCGGCGAGCACCTTCTCGATGCGGTCGCGCAGCACCCGGCTGGACTCGTCGGGCGAGAACTGCACGCCGATGCCCTGGGTCTTGCCGCCCTGCGCGCCGTCCGGCGTGATCCACACCACGGTGCCCGCGACCGGATGGCGGGTGGCGTCGTCCATGAGCTGCAGCAGCATGAAGACCTCGTCGCCCAGCTTGTAGCTCTTGGGCGTGGGCACGAAGATCCCGCCGTTGGCCAGGAAGGGCATGTAGGCCGCGTAGAGCGCCGACTTGGAGCTGATGTTGAGCGACAGCACGCTCGGGCGGCTGACCGCTGGTCGAGCGGCTTGGGTCATCCTCGGGCTCCGGCGACGGCACGGGCGTAGCGCATCAGCATGTCCTCCAGCACCAGCCGCAGGCTCAGCGGATGGCGCGACACCTTGCGGATCTGGGCGACTTCATTGTAGCAGGCGCTCGCCGCGGCCACGCTCATGCGGCTGGCCAGCGCGGCGAGCACGCCCTCCTGCGCGGGGAAGAAGCGCACCCGGCCACCCAGGCGCAGCGCGGCGAGGTCGCTCACCCAGCGCTGCATCCAGTCGGTGAGCTCGGGCAGGCCGAAGCCGGCAGCGAGCGCATCCTTCGAGCGCAGCCAGGCCTCCCACTGCCCGGCCAGGCGCAGCGCGTCGGCGCCTTGCAGGCCGGCGATATCGCGCACGAAGCGCGCGTGCATCGCCGCGCCGCCACCCTGCGCGAGGCGCTCGGCGGCGAGCGGCATGCCGCCGCCCAGCGCCAGCAGCGCACGCGCATCGGCGGCGGCATGCGCGCCCCAGCGCGCCAGCGCAGCTGCGTCGGGACGGCTGAAATGCCACTGCTGGCAGCGGCTGCGGATGGTGGGCAGCAGGATGCGCGGCGCGGAGGACACGAGCACGAAGATGCAGCCCTCTGGTGGCTCCTCAAGCAGCTTGAGCAGCGCGTTGGCGGTGACGCCGTTCATCGCCTCGGCCGGATCGAGCAGCACGACGCGGCGCGAGCCATGGTGGCCGGTGACGGCGAGCGCGCCCTGCAGCGCGCGGATCTGGTCGATGCGAATCTGCGTGGAGGCCGCCTTGCCGGGCGCCTCGCCGTCGCCCTCGCCCTCCGCCGCGGCGGTCTCGGCCTCGGGCACGACTCGGTGCAGGTCGGGGTGGTTGCCCGAGAGCCG
>JAKJFB010000552.1:1998-2317 GCA_022705125.1 Pseudomonadota bacterium | reverse complement strand
ATTGCCACAAGGCCGAGACTTCGGATGCCAGCAGCGACCTACTGTTGCCGGACATCGCCAGTTGCCGCGCTTGCCATGCGGGCGAAGCGGGCGGGCACGACAAGCTCAAGTCCGGCTGCATCAGTTGTCACGGCTACCACGAATCGTCGCACCTGCTGCAGAAGCAACTCTAGGCGCGAGGCCCACTGGCGCGACGCTCACGCCATGCCCTTCACGCGGCAATCGCATCGTTCGCGTCCTAATCCTGCATCGGACTGCGTTATGATCCGGACGGTCCGGCGCAGCACCGCCGGGTCAGGCTAGGGACGGAACCTCGGGG
>JAKJFB010000552.1:251-1988 GCA_022705125.1 Pseudomonadota bacterium | reverse complement strand
TTGCCCGCCGCGATTGCGCTGGCAATGGGCTTGAGCGCCTGCGGCGGGAGCAGCAACTCCGGCGACCCGGTCGGGACGGCGCCGCCCCCCTCGAACAGCACCGGGGATTCGGGCTGCACCGGTTCGTGCGTGAACTCCAGCTCGTTTCTCTCCGAGGCAGACGTACGCCGGGTCGTCGCTCAAGCCGCCGCTGAAGCCGCCGCGCGCAACACGCCCGCGGTGATCGCCGTCGTCGACCGGGTCGGAAACGTGCTCGGGGTGTACCGCATGAACGGGTCGAAGGTCACCGTGCGGGTCGGCACGCAGCGTGGCGTGGTGGGCGGTCTGGAAGGGCTGCGCGTTCCAAGCGAGCTCGCCGCCATCGCGAAGGCCGTTACCGGCGCGTACCTGTCATCCGAGGGAAATGCGTTCTCCACCCGCACAGCCAGTCAGATTGTCCAGGAGCACTTCAATCCAGGGGAATTCAATGCCCCCGCCGGCCCGCTCTTCGGCGTGCAGTTCAGCCAGCTGAGTTGTTCGGACTTCGTCACGCGCGATGCCGGCGGCATCGGACCCGGCCCGCATCGCTCGCCCCTCGGCCTTTCCGCCGATCCGGGCGGATTTCCACTCTACAAGGCCGGCACTCCGATCGGTGGCGTGGGCGTGGCGGCAGACGACGATTACACCCTCGACCCAGTCATCGGCGATAGCGATCGCGATACCGACGAACTGATCGCTACAGCAGCAACGTTCGGATTCGCTGCGCCGCTGGACCGACGCGGCGACCGGATTACCGCCGATGGCAAGACCTTCCGATTCAGTGACGTCGACTTCACCCACCTGAGCGTCGCCCCTGGCAGTACAGGCGACCTCGCAGCACTCGGAGCATTCCGCAGCGTACCCGCGTACACCGACGGCCTGGTGCGCGCCGGCACCGTATTCGGCACGCCGGCCTCGGGTTTCCGCGCAGATGCCACGCTGTATCCCGGCCGGGATGCTTTCGTGCTGATTGATGCCTCAGGGGTGCAACGCTATGCGCCCATCGCCGGCACCGATGGACCTGGCGCAATCACGGCCGAAGAAGCACGCATCGTGATCGATGAAGGCTTGGCCGTCGCCAATCGCGCTCGTGCCCAGATACGACGACCACTCAGCACGCCGGTACGGGTGAGCCTGTCCGTGGTCGACAGCAACGGCGTTGTATTGGCCTTCGCCCGCACTCGCGATGCCCCGGTGTTCGGCGCGGATGTCTCGCTACAGAAGGCACGCACGGCGGCTCTCTACAGCAGTGACCAAGCTGCAAGCGAACTCACCACGCGTGCTGCCGTGAGCTATTTCAATGGTGCCCTGCTTCCGTCCGAAAGCGCTCCGGATCGTTTCAACCTGACCGTGGTTGGCACGTCGAATATCGGCAACTACGTATCACGCACCCGCGACTTCCTCGGCTTGCCCAATGCCTTGGGCGACGGCGCGATTGCGTTCACCGATCGTGCGGGTGGCAACCTCAGCCGACCCTTCTACCCCGATGGAATCATCAGCCCGCAGGCAGGCCCGTTTTCGAACCCGTATGAGCAATGGAGTCCATTTCATGACGGAATCCAGCTCGACTTGGTGTACACGAGCCTCGCCTTCCACGTGGCGCACTACATCAACCAGCTCGGCCTGCCGATTTTCCTGGAAGGAGAGTTGCTTGCGGGCGCGCCGCGACCCGGCTTCCCGATCGTGGTTGCGGACCCTCCACCCGGCAGTTGCGGCGGC
>JAKJFB010000552.1:0-241 GCA_022705125.1 Pseudomonadota bacterium | reverse complement strand
AATGGCATCCAGATCTTCCCTGGAAGTGTGCCGATCTATCGTGGCAACCGACTGGTAGGGGCGATCGGCATTTCCGGCGATAGCGTCGACCAGGACGACATGGTGGCCTTCCTCGGCCTGCACAACGCCGGCGTTCGCCTCAACACCGGCCTCGGCAACGCGCCGCGCGAGATCCGCGCCGATACGCTGGTACCGAACAACGCGCGCCTGCGCTATGTCCAGTGCCCGCAGGCACCGTTCA
>JAKJFB010000551.1 GCA_022705125.1 Pseudomonadota bacterium | reverse complement strand
CTCGTATCAAGACTTTCTCACGCCCGCCAGGACATATATTTCTTGAACAACTGCATGCGCTCCGCGCTTTCGGGGTCTTCGGCGGCACGCTGGGCGGCTTCCTTCATGAAGGCGATCAGCACGGCGACGAAGCCGGCGGCGAGCACGGCGAGGATCACGATCAGGGCGCGCTTGGGCTTGGACTTGCGCTCGGGCGGAATCGCAGTGTCCAGCACCTGGATCAGCGCGCTGTCCTTGGCCTCCTCGATCTTGGCGAGTTCGAACTGCTGCGCCAGCATCTGGTACAGCGTCTCGTAGTACTTCACGTTGCGCAGCAA
This sequence comes from Pseudomonadota bacterium, assembly GCA_022705125.1. Next base: position 2,019 of record JAKJFB010000551.1, on the reverse strand, counting down.
CTGCAGGTTGGTCGCGGCGGCGCTCGATTCGCCACCGACCTGGGTGTCGCGCAGCGCACTCGCGCCCTCGATGCGTGCGAGCTCGGTCTGCAGCGCAAGCAGCTCCTGCTGCGCAGCCTTGAGGCGGGGGTTTTCCTCGGCGGCGAAGGCGCGCATGGCGCCGATCTCGACCTCCTTCACCGAGATCTGCCCGCGCAGCCGCGCCGTCACGCCGATCATCGCCTGGCCCTGGGCGTCGATGCTCGCCAGGCCACCCCGCTCCATCGCCGAGCGCGCCTCGATCTCGGCCGCCACGAGGCGGTCACGCGCGTCGACCATCTGGCGTTCGAAGAAGAGGCGCTTCTGCGAGGCCTCGGTCACCGCCAGCACCTCGGTCAGCTTGTTCAGCTCCTCGACGTACGCATTGGCCATCTTCGCGGCGAGCTCGGGGTCCTTGTCATCGACCGAGATGGTGATGATGCCGTCCTTGCCGGCGGTGAAGCTGGATACATTCTCCAGCGACTTGCGCGCGTCCTCCGCAAACTCATCCTCGTAATAGTTCACCAGGTCGAAGCGCGCGATCATCGCATCGGCCACGGTGCGGCTCTTCAGCATGCCGACGTAGAGGTCGCTCGGGTTCTTGATCCCGGCCGCTGCGCCGGCGATGCCGGCGAGCCCGCCGAGCTGGCCGAGCAGCGCCGAGGCGGTCGACTGCGACTGCTGCGGCGGCAGGATGGCCGTGGTCGCGGTGAAGATCGGCGTCATCAGAAGCGTCGCGCCCACCGTCAAGGCCCCCACCAGCACCGGCAGGCCGAGGATCAGCTTCTTGAACTTGGCGAGCACGATCGCGAGATCGAGCAGAGAGATCTCGTCGTCGTCCTCGACCTCCACCATTTGGCCCTGCGGGTTCTCGATCGCCGCCTTCTGCATCGTGTTTTCGCTCATGGTCATCGCTCAGTCGTTCTCGATCGAGCGCACCGCGGCCACACCGAGGCCGAGGTTGGCGAAGATCTGCGTCCAGTCCTTGGCGATGCGCGCGAAGGCCGTCCAGCCCGACTCGCGATCGATCAGCTCCGGAATCACGATGATGTCGCCCGGCAGCACCGTCGTCCCCATCACGCTGCTGAACCAACTGCCGGTCTCGGCCACCACCGTGCCGTCGGCGCGCAGCACGAAGGCCGCGCTGCGGTCGCCCTCGCGGCTCATGCCGGCCTGCTCCAGGTAGTCGGAAACGGTGCGGCTGGGCCGCCACAGCAGGGCAGACTCGGTATTGACCGCACCGAACACCTGCACGAAATCGGGCCGATTCGGGATCACCAGGCGATCGCCGTTCTCCAGCCGGAAGCCGGGGATCTGCGCGAAGCTCGGCTCGTCCGCCGGCAGGCCGAGCGACATCCGGCCCGAGGACTTCAGCGTACGCATGCGGGCGAGGAAACGCCCACGCGCCTCGCGCTCGGCGCGCAGCTGTGCCTGCGCCTGGGCCACGGCTTGGGCGTCCCCGATGATGTTGGCGGAAACCCGCGCCGACTCGGCAACTGCCTGCTGCTCGAGGCGCTGCACCAGCTTGTCGAGATTGGCCTGCTGCGACCTGCGCACCGAGTCGCGATAGAACTCTGCGCCGAACAGATAGGCGTCCGAGGTCGGCCCGCCCGCCTTCTCGATGATGTTCACCAGGGTCTCGCCGGGCTCGGCCACATACACGCCGGGACGATTCACCTCGCCCTCCACCCGCATCACCACGCGGCGGCGGCTTACCGGCACGCGCACGTCGCCCGCGGTGAAGATCGAGATCGTGTCGCCGGCCTGCAGGCGCAGGTTGTCCGGGCCGTTGGGGTCGGCGAAGAGGCCGTTAAGGCTGAACGGAATCAGCTTGAGGGCCATCTGCGGGCGCTCGAGCCGTTCGACCACCGCGTAGTCCATGTTGATGTCGACAAAGAGGTTGCCGACATCGCCGACGAAGCTGCCGCGATCGAGCAGGCTGCGGTTCTGGTTGTCCACCACGTAGCGGTTGATCAGGGTGGCCTTGTCCGGGATCAGGTC
>JAKJFB010000550.1 GCA_022705125.1 Pseudomonadota bacterium | reverse complement strand
CTTCTGTCGCCATGGATGGCGACAGAGAGGCTACATGGACGTATTCACGCCGTGTCCGCGGCGCCGGCAGATGCCCGAGCGCCGTGGGCCCGCACAAAGACTGATCGCGGTGCCTGCACAGTGTGCAAACGCCAAATGGAGCAGTTCAGCACGGCTCCAGCGTCGCGAGGATCTCGGCGATCGCAGCGTCGTCCATGCCGGCGTGCTCGCGCAGGCAGTGGTAGCCGGCGTAGATGAAATGCGCGCCCTGGCGCAGGAACCACTCGCGCCAGTGGAACTCCTCGTCGTCGTGCTCGAAGAGCTTGCCGCTCCAGCCGGCGACGCGCACCGCCTGCGGCTTCAGGCCCTCGTCGAGAAGATCGCGGCTGAACTCGGCCAGATCCTCGTCGCCCACGGCGCCGCTCTCCAGCACCAGCGCCGAGATCTCGAGACAGCTCACGCCGTCCTCGTCCTCGATCACCACGACGTCCTCGTCCTCCTGCGCCGACCACTCCTCGGGCAGTTCCAGCGTCCACGACTCGGTTGCGACGATCGGCATCGGTGTCTCCCTCATGGCAGCGCGCGGCTCATCAGCAGCGCGTCCTCGCGCCCCTGGCCGCTGCGGTAGTAATCCTTGCGCCGCCCGTCCTCGACGAAGCCGGCCGCGCGATAGAAAGCCTGCGCGCCCGTATTGGAGGCGCGCACTTCCAGGAAGCAACGCCTCGCCCCGCGCGTGGCGGCGGCGGCCAGCGCGGCAGCCAGCAGGCGTGCGCCGAGCCCGTTACGCCGCGCGGCCGGATCGACCGCGATATCGAGGATTTCGCACTCGTCGGCGGCCTGGGCGAACAGCGCGAATCCGGCCAGTGGCGCGCCCGGCGGCGCGATCACGAAACCACCGGCGCGCGCCAGCGTTTCGCGCACGGCATCCGCGCTCCACGGCGAGGGATTGACCCGCGCATCCAGCGCCGCGATTGCCGCGGCGTCGTCCGCGGCGGCCGGTCGCGGCTCAGGCATCATGGCGGGCGCGCGCCGCGCAGAGCTCCTGCCAGACCGCGCGCTTGAGCCCCGCGTCGGCGAGCATCTGCGCGCACGACAGCGTGACCAGCACGCCGGGCTCCAGGCCCGGCACGCGCTGAACGCGCGCGATACGCCCGGCGAAACGGGCTTCGTCCCATCCCAGCAGCACCGCGGCGGGGCGCTCGCCGAGCAGCACCACGTGTTCGACGGTTTGCGATTCACCCAGCCTGGCCAGGCGCCCCAGCAGCACGTCGCGCGCCTGCGCGCGATCGGCCAGCGCACCGAGCGCCTGCAGGTCGAAGCGCTGCGCCCGCGGCGCCACGGGCTCGCCGCCGAGCGCGAGCGCGATCGCGCCGATCAGTTCCACGACGCGCCGGTCCCCGCCCTGCTCGCTGCTGGCCTCGATGAAGAGATAGCGCCCCGCCTCGACCAGCAGCAGGCTGGGCGTGGGCTGCGCCGCCACGCGCGGCGCGGTGCGCGCCGGCGCGCCGCTGCGCTCGAGCGTCGCCGCGCGCGTCACCCCGGCGCGCGGCCCGCTGTCCGCGCCGAGCAGGTCGCGCGCGAGACGCGCCGGACCGGTATCGGCCGCAACCGGCGCAGCCTGCTCGCGCGCCGGCGGCTGCTCCTCGTCGAACACGGGCACCGCTTCGCTGCCGCGCAACAGCCAGACCGGCACGTCCATCGCGGCGAGGTAGGCGAGGCGCAGGCCCTCCTCCATGGCGGCGCGCTCAGATGCCGCCGATCTGCGGATGCGCGCGCACCGCGCCGCCCATCACGTTCAGCGCATGCAGGTAGGCCTTCGCCGAGGCGACGATGATGTCCGTGTCGGCGCCGGCGCCGTTCACGATGCGCGCATCGCGCTCCAGGCGCACCATCACCTCGGCCTGCGAATCGGTGCCGGTGGTGATCGCGTTGATCGAGAACAGCAACAGCTTCGTGCCGCTGTGGACCTCGTTCTCGATGGCCTTGAACACCGCGTCCACCGGCCCGTCGCCTTCCGCGTAGCTCCGGCGCTCGACGCCGTCGATGCTCAGCGTCACGGTCGCGCGCGGCTTCTCGCCGGTGTGCGAGATGGCTTCGAGCGCGACGAACTGGTAGCGCTCGGCCTCGTCCTCGCTGCCCACGGTGCCGGCGATCGCCTGCAGGTCCTCGTCGAAGATCTCGTGCTTCTTGTCCGCGAGCTCCTTGAAGCGCTTGAACGCGCTCTCGAGTTCCTCGGGCGTCTCGAAGCCGATGCCGAGTTCCTCGAAACGCGCGCGCACCGCGGCGCGGCCCGAATGCTTGCCGAGCACGAGGCGGTTGGTGCTCCAGCCCACGTCCTGCGCGCGCATGATCTCGTAGGTCTCG
>JAKJFB010000054.1 GCA_022705125.1 Pseudomonadota bacterium | reverse complement strand
GCGATAGCGCTCCGGCGGCGTCGCGGCGCGATCGGCCGGTTGCGGCATCGTTTCGCGACGCATGCCGTTATCGCGACGCACGCCGTTTTCGCCGGGCGCGACCGTGCGCGGTTCGATCGTCGCCGGCCCAGTCGTCGCGCGGTCCGTGTTGAAACTGCGATCGCGGTTGCGCTCCGGCGCCCGGTTGAACTCGCGACCGGGCTCCTGTCCGGGTTGGCTGCGGCGATCATCCCTGCGCTCGCCATCCCGGTAGCGGTAGTCACGGTCGCTGTCGCGGTAATCGCCATAGTCGTGCCGGCGCACCGGACGGCTGTCCACGGGCACGTAGCGGTGCTCCACGGCGCGGTGGCGGTACGGCACCCCGCGGCGGTGGCTGTAGTCGTGCACCCAGATGTGCTGCGCGTAAGGTGGCCGGCGGTAGTAGAAGGGGCGGTAATCCACCACGCGGACGTGGTGGCGGTGCCAGTCCCAGTCGCTGAAGAAGAAGCCAACGCCGAGGTTGTATCCCGCGCCCCAGTAGAACCCGCCGTGGCTGGCGTAGCCGAGCGACACGCCATAGCTCGGCCACGGCGCCCAGTACACGGGACGATAATCCGGCCACCACCACGAGCCGTAGATCGTGAAAGGATCGTAGTAGGGCACGTAGATCACGTCCGGATACGCCGGACGCACGTAGATGAGCTCGCGCTCGCGCACGGTGCGCACCTGCTCGCCCGAACGCAGGTTGCCGGCATCGTAGGCCCGCTGGCGCAGCGACTGCACGGTGTCCATCACCTGCTGCTGCTGCGCCAGGAAGGCATCGCCCAGGCGCTCGGTCCAGTCCAGGTCGGCGTCCATCTGTGCCAGCAGGTCGGGGAAGGCGACCAGCGACTTGACGCTGGGATCCCACGCCCTGTCTTCGACCGCGCGCACTGCCTCCGGCCCCTTCAGGCCGGGGTGCTCGCGCGACCATCGCGCCGCCTGCACCACTTCCAGCGGGTAGGTGGCGGCCATCAGGAGTTGCGACAGCAACTGGTCCGGATACAGGGCGATGGGCGCCAGCATCTGGTCGAGCTCTGCCTGGGAGAACAGCGGCGCCTCCTCGCGTGGTTGCGCGGCGCAGCCATACGACGTCAGCAACAGCAGCGACAACAGGCAACGCAACAGGGCTTTCATCCGACGGACCCACGGTGGAGTTGACGCTTAAAACGCGCGGGCCGCGATTCCGTTGACCAGCCCCGGGAGGCGGGGGTGTCTCAGCGCAACTGTTCCCACACCACGGGCTGGTGCAGCGGGGTGCTCTCGAGCAGCGGGCCGTAGCGGGCCTCGATGCGCTCGCGCTTGAGCTTCAGGGTCGGCGTCAGCAACTCGTTCTCGATGCTCCAGGGCTCGGCGCAGACCACGATGTGATCGAGCGCCTCGTGGCTCTCGAGCTGGCCGTTGACCTGCTCGAGCAGGCTTTCGAGCTCGCGCGCCAGCTCCGCCTCGCTGCGCGGCTCGCCCTCGGCGAGCACCGCCAGGGCCACCGGCTGCTTGCGGCCGCTGCCCATCACGCAGACCTGGTCGATCACGGGGTTCGCGGCGAGCAGGCTCTCTATCGGCACCGGTGCCACGTATTTGCCCTTGGCGGTCTTGAACTGCTCCTTGACCCGGCCGATGATCCGGAACGCCCCGTCGGGGCGCTGCTCGCCGATATCGCCGGTCAGCAGCCAGCCGTCGCGGAAGGTCGCCGCGGTGGCTTCGGGGTTGCGGTAGTACTCGCGGAACACCGCATCGCCGCGGACCAGGATCTCGCCTGCCGGCGAGAGCGTCATCTCCACGCAGTCGAGCGGCTTGCCGATGGTGCCCACCCAGTCGGGGCGGTACGGGTAGTTGCTGCACGACAGCCCCGTGGTCTCGGTCATGCCCCAGCCCTCGCTGATCGGGATGCCGAGGCGCGCGAACCAGGCCAGCATGGCCGGCGAAATAGGCGCGGTCCCGGAGCCGAACAGGCGCGCGCTATCGAGGCCCATGGCCTTGCGGATGCGCCGTGCCACCACCCGTCCGACCAGCGGTATGGCGAGCAGGCGCTGCAGGCGCGCATCGGGCATGCGGCGCAGGATCTGCGACTGGAAGCGCGTCCACAGCCGCGGCACCGACATGAACGCCGTGGGCCGCGCGTGGCGCAGGTCCTCGGCGAAGGTGTCCAGCGACTCGACGAAGTAGACCTCGACGTCGAGCCCGAGCGAGAGCTGCTCCACCACGGCGCGCTCGGCGATGTGCGCGAGCGGCAGGTACGACAGCAGGCGGTCGCCGGGACGCGCCTTCACGTTGTCGCGCGTGCTCTGCGCCGAGGCCGCCATGTTGCGGTGGCTTATCACCACGCCCTTGGGCACCCCGGTGCTGCCCGAGGTGTAGACCAGCGTGAAGATGTCGTCGGGACGCTGCTGCGCGGTCTCGGCCAGCGGCTGGTGGCGCGCCAGCCAGTCGTTCCAGTGCGCGGCCGCCGGCGCCGTGGGGTAGGGCAGCGCGATGCGCAGCACCTCGGGCCCGATCGCCTCGTCGGCGGGCGCCGTGGCGTCGAGCTTGCCGAGGAAGATCGCGCGCGCCTCGCTGTGTTCGAGCACGTAGCGGATGGTCGCGGCCGAGGCGGTGGGGTAGATCGGCACGCTGACCAGTCCGGCCATCATGATCGCGAAATCCGCGATGAACCATTCGGCGCAGTTCTTGGACAGGATCGCGATGCGATCGCCCGCCGTGTAGCCCTGCGCCAGCAGGCCGTTGGCGAGGCGCCGCGCCTGCGCGTCGACGTCGCGCCACGTGAAGGTGCGCCAGACGCGATCCACCGGCTGGTGCAGGTAGGGCCGCTCCGGATGGCGCGCAACGTGGTCGGCGAGCAACTGCAGCGGGTAAGCGTAGGTTTTCATCGGAAATCTCCGCGGCTCTGGCGGGCTGGAGTGGAGCACATGAGCAATCCCTCCGCCCTCGCTTTTTTATGAACGCGCGGAAACAGTAGCGCGTTAGTCGCGGCCTGAGAAGCCGGCGGTCACCGGCAGGGCGCGCCGAGGCGCCGCTGTGAGCGCGGCCCCGTGTCGGCTAGACTCGCGCCACAACGCCATGAAGAGGAGAGAGCCACCATGCCGCCCCGTTTTCGCACGGCCATCACACTTCCCGGATCGAGCGGCAACGTCGCCGACACCCTGGCGCTCGCGCGCCGTGCCGAGAGCGCGGGCTACGACGACCTGTGGCTCGCCGACGCCGGCGGCATGGATGCGCTGACGCTGGCGGCGCTGATCGCGCAGAACACCGCGCGGGCGCGCATCGGCATCGCGGTGGTGCCCGCGTACACGCGCACCCCCGCGGTGCTGGCGAGCACCGCGGCCACCATCGCGCAGGTGGCGCCGGGACGTTTCGTGCTGGGCCTGGGCACTTCGAGCCACGCGATCATCGAAGGCTGGCACGGTCTTGAACTGGCGCAGCCGCTCACGCGCATGCGCGAAACGGTGCAGCTGCTGCGCCAGATGCTGGCCGGCGAGAAGACGCGCTTCAGCGGCGAGACCCTGAAGAGCCACGGCTACCGCCAGGAGGCGGTGGCGGGAGGGCTGCCGATCCATCTCGCGGCGCTGCGCCCGCGCATGATCGAGCTGGCGGCGGAGCTCGGCGACGGCGTGATCCTGAACCTGTTTCCGCGCCGGGCGCTGCCGCGCATCGTCGAGCACGTGGCGCGCGGTGCGCGGCGCGCCGGCAAGGATCCGGCCGAAGTCGAGATCGTCTGCCGTCACCAGATCGCGGTCACCGGTGATCCCGCGGCGACGCGCAAGCTGTTCCGCATGGTGTTCGCCTCGTACTACGCCACGCCGGTGTACAACGAGTTCCTTGCCTGGGCCGGGTACGAGCACGCCGCCAGGGAGATCCGCGAAGGCTGGGCCGCGGGCGACCGCGAGCGCACCGCGGCGGCCATCAGCGACGAGCTGGTCGACGAGATCGCGATCATCGGCACGCGCGAGCAGTGCCAGCAGCGCGTGCTCGATTACGCGCGCGGCGGCATCCACACGCACGTGGTGTCGTGCCTCGGATTCGAACCGGACGTGGTGGATGCGACCTACCGGGCGTTTGCCCCGGAGCATTTCGGCTTCCGCGGGCTCTGAGCGAGCCGCCGCGCTCGAGCCGATCTCGCCAGGGAAACGCAGCGTCAGCTGCACCCCGTCGTCACATGCCGCTGCCTGCGCGCGCTTCGCTCGCGCCATGCGCGGCCAGCTCGCGCTCCAGGCGCTGGCCGGTGGCGCCCGGCAGCGGCGCGCGCGCGGTCAGCCAGTGGTAGGTCAGGGGCACGACGATCAGGCTGAGCAGCGTCGAGACCAGCACGCCGGCGATCACGACCACGCCGATCACGAAGCGCGTCTCGGCACCCGCGCCGCCCGACAGTACCAGCGGCACGGCACCCATGATCGTGGTGATGGAGGTCATGATGATCGGGCGCAGCCGCAGCGAGGAGGCCTCCAGCAGCGCCTCTTCGCGCTCGAGGCCCTCGGCGCGCAGCTGGTTCGCGAATTCCACGATCAGGATCCCGTTCTTCGCCGCCAGCCCCACCAGCATGATGATCGCGATCTGGCTGTAGATGTTGAGCGTCTGTCCCGTGAGCCACAGGCCCAGCAGTGCGCCCACCACCGCCAGCGGCACCGTCAGCATGATGATCAGCGGGTGCAGGAAACTCTCGAACTGCGCCGACAGCACCAGGTAGACCACCAGCAGCGAGAGCAGGAACATCAGGTAGATCGAGCGCCCCGATTCGCGCAGGTCGCGCGATTCGCCCTTGAGGTCCGTGGTGGCGCGCGGCGGCAGCAGCTCGCGCGCGGCGTTCTCCATGAAGTCGATGGCCTCGCCGAGGGTGTAGCCATCGGCGAGGTTCGCCTCGATCGTGATGGCGCGCGTGCGGTTGTAGCGGTTCAGGGCGCCGGCATCGGCAGACTCCTCGGTACGGACCAGGCTCGCCAGTGGCACCAGCGCGCCGCTCGTCGCCGAGCGTACGTAGATGTTCGAGATATCTGCCCTGCTGCGCTTGGTGTCCTCGATGGCCTCGAGAATCACGTCGTACTCCTCGCCGTTCATCAGCAGCTTGGTGACGCGACGGGAACCGAGCAGCGTCTCGAGCGTGCGGCCCACATTCTCGACGCTGACACCGAGATCACCGGCGCGCGCGCGGTCCACCTCGATGCGCAGCTGCGGCTTGGTCTCCTTGTAGTCGTGGTCGACCGCGGTCAGGCCGGGGTTCTGCGCAATGCGCTCGAGCAGGATGTCGCGCCATTGCGCGAGCTCCTCGAAGGTGCCGCCGCCGATAACGAACTGCAGCGGCTTCTCGAATCGTCCGCCGAGGCCCTGGGGCATGGTCGGGAAGGCCTGCACCCCGGGCACGTCGGCGATGCGCCGGCTCACCTCCGCGATCGTCTCCCACGCCGGGGGGCGCCCGGTGTCCCAGTGCGGCAGGTTGAATATGCCCGTCGCCGCGCTATAAGTCTCGGTGCGCGTGGAGCCGGCGGGCGCGCGCAGCAGCATGCGCTCGATTTCGCCCCGCTCGACCATCGGCATGATGCGCCGCTCGATATCGTCGACATGGCGCATCGTGTAGTCGAAGGACGAACCCTCCGGCGCGGTGATGAACATGAAAAAGGTGCCGCGGTCCTCGCGGGGCGCGAACTCGGAGGGAACGGCCCGCATCAGCAGCCAGGCACCGGCGAGGACCGCCGCAAACACCGCCAGCGCGATCCACGGATGGTGCAGCACGCCGGCTAGCGACCGGCGATACGCGGTCTGTGCGCGCGTGAACGCGCGGCCCGCGCCGTGCTCCGCGGAGTCCGGGCGCAGCATGATCGAGCACATCGCCGGCGAGAGGGTGAGTGCCACCAGCGCCGAGAACAGCACTGCCGCGGCCATCGCTACGGCGAATTCCCCGAACAGCCGCCCGATGTCATCCTGCAGGAAGGTGATCGGGACGAACACCGACACCAGCACCAGCGTGGTCGCGACCACCGCGAAACCGACCTGGCGCGTGCCGCGCCACGCGGCGACCAGCGGCGTCTCGCCGGCGCGCATGCGGCGGTGGATGTTCTCCAGCACCACGATGGCGTCGTCCACCACCAGCCCGATCGCGAGCACCAGCGCGAGCAGCGTCAGCAGGTTGATCGAATAGCCGAAGAAGTAGAGGACGATGAAGGTCGCGATCAGCGACACGGGCAGTGTCGCTGCCGGGATCAGCATGGCACGCGTGTCGCCAAGGAACAGCCAGATCACCACCATCACCAGTCCGCAGGCGATGAACAGCGTGAGATAGACCTCGGCAATGGCGCTCTCGATGAACACCGAGGAGTCGTAGCTCTGCTTGAGCTCCATTCCCTCGGGCAGCGAGAGGTTGGTGCGGTCACGCTCGGCACGCACCGCGCGCGCCACCGCCAGCGTATTGGCATTGCTCTGCTTGACGATGCCGATGCCGACCATCGGCACGCCGTTGCCGCGGAACTGCCTGCGGTTCTCCGCGGCGCCCAGTTCCACCGTCGCGACCTCGCCGAGCCGCACCAGGTGTCCGTCGCCGCCCTTGCCCAGCACCAGCCGCCGGAAGTCTTCCGCGGTGTGATAGCCGCGCTCCATGCGCACCACGAAGTCGCGTTGCTCCGAACGGATGGCGCCCGCGGGCAGCTCCAGGTTCTCGCGCGCCAGCGCCGCCTCGACATCGGCTACCGTCAGCGCGCGTGCCGCGAGCGCGTCGCGGTCGAGCCAGATGCGCATCGCGTAATCGAGTCCGCCGCTCACCTGCACGCGGGCCACGCCGTCGATCACCGCGAAGCGGTCGGCGATGAAGCGGTTGGCGTAATCGGTGAGCTCCAGCCGGTCCATGCGGTCGCTGACCAGGTTGAGCCACAGCATCACGCGTCCCGACGCGTCCTCCTTGCGGATGTCCGGCGCATCGGCTTCCGCGGGCAGCTGGTCCAGTGCGCCGCCGACGCGATCGCGCACGTCGTTCGCCGCATCGTCGATGTCGCGTTCGAGCGAGAACTCGAGCTGTATCAACGACACGCCGTCCTCGCTGCCCGAGCTGATGGCTTCCAGTCCCGCGATGCCGGCGATGCGTTCCTCGAGCGGCTGCGTGATGCGCGTTTCCACCACGGCCGCCGACGCCCCGCGGTAGGTGGTCTCGATGGTGACGACCGGCGGATCGATGTCGGGGTACTCGCGCAGCGGCAGCAGGTCGAAGGCCACCGCGCCGAAGGCGATCAGCAGCAGGCTGAGCACCGCCGCCAGCACGGGGCGGCGCACCGACAGGTCCGAGAGCATCATGGCGGCGATTCCACACCCTGCGGCGCGAGGATACGGACCTGCTGCCCGGGACGCGCGGTGGTGAGCCCTTCCACCACGACGAGCTCGCCCTCCTCGAGGCCGGAGAGGATCTCCGCGCTGCCCGGAATGCGCGTGCCCAGCGTGACTTCGCGGCGCACCAGGCGGTTGCCGTCGGCGCCGTCGACGACCAGCACGAAGTGCGAGCGCTGGTAGTGCACCAGCGCTTCCTCGGGCACCACCAGCGCGGTGCGCGGGTGGTGCTCGAGCGCCAGCGTGAGCAGCATGCCGGGCCTGAGCGCCAGGTCGGCGTTGTCGATGCGCGCGCGCACCGTGAGCGAGCGGTCTACCGGGTTCACGCGTGAATCGATGCCCGTCACCGTGGCGCTGAACTCGCGGCCCTCGAAGGCGGGGCTCGCGGCCGTGACCGCCTCTCCCGTGCGCAGCCGTGACAGCAGCGCGGAGGGCACCGTGAAATCGAGACGCAGCGTGGCGACGTCATCGAGCGTGGTGATCACCGTCTCCGGCGTCACCAGCGCGCCGGGGCTCACGTTGCGCAGCCCGAGCAGCCCCGTGAACGGCGCGCGGATGGTACGGTCGGCCAGCGCCGCCTGCGCCGCGGACACGCGCGCGAGCGCGATGTCGCGCAGCGTGCGGCGCTCGTCGAGCTGGCTCTGCGGCAGCGATTTGCGCGCCACCAGTCCCTCGATGCGCCGCACCTCGCGCAGCTGCTCGTCGAGGTAGGCGCGGGCCTCGTCGAGCTGCGCGCTCTCCTCCTGCTGCGCCAGCGTCACCAGCGCGTCGCCGCGCGTCACCGCCTGGCCATCGGTGAAATGGATCGCACTGACGAACTCGGTGACGGTGGGGCGCAACTCGATCGATTCCCACGATGACGTGGTGCCCAGCGCCTCGACGCGGTCGGCGATCTCACGCCGTTCGACCGTGGCCGCGCGCACCGCTGGCGCCGGCGGCTCGAAGGCCTCGACGGCGGCCCCGCGCCCGCGCAGCAGTTGCCAGCCGGCGAATGCCGTGGCGCCGGCCAGTGCGATCAGCATCGCGTTGCGCGTCAGGCGTCGCATCGGGTCGTTTCCTCGGGTAGCGCGCTCGATCCGTCTTCAGCGCGCCCGGTGGGTGCGACGCACGGCTCAGCCGGCATGGTCGCCGAAGAGCGCGGTCAGCGATTCCACCGGAGGCGCGAACCAGTAGGCGCCCGAGACGGGGGTGGAGAATTCGGTCAGGCGATCCATCAGGCCGTCATCGGCGCGACCGAACATACGATCGAGCTGCATCGCGAAGATCATGATCTCGCGCGAAAAGGCAATGAAATACAGCCCGTGCTGGCGCAGGCCGCCGAACGGCGCGCTGCGGCGGTAGATCTTCAGCGCCTGGCCGTCGACCTGCACGTCGGTGCGCCGCACGTGGGCCGTCGGCGGCGCGTCGTCGAGCTCGATGCTGTCGGGCTTGGTGCGCCCTATCACCGATTCCTGCTCCGCCTGGCCCAGCGCGCCGAAACGCTCGAGGTCGTGCACCCACTGCTGCGTCAGTACGAAGCTTCCGCCGGCTCCGGTGTGCCCCGCGGGGATCAGCGCAGCCGCGCGCGCCTCCTCGTCGTGCGGATTCTCGGTGCCGTCGACGAAGCCCGTCATGTCGCGCGAATCGAGGTAGGTGAAGCCGTGCAGTTCGAGCTCGAGCGTTGCTATGCCGGCGAGCGCGCGACCGATCTCCATGGCGAGGGCGACGTTGAGGTCATGACGCTCGCCGTGCAGCCACACCAGGATGTCGCCCTGCGTGCCGGGCGCAATGCGATCCTGCCTGCCGAGCACCGGGTGGAAGGTGATGAAGTTCTCCGGCACTTCCTGCGGCGCGAGCCGTTCCCAGGCGTCGCGGCCGAAGGCCAGCACGAGGCTGGTTTCGGGCGCGCGCGCGGCGAGTGCCTGCCCCAGAAGGCGCCTGAGTTCCTCGGGTTGCCAGCGTGCGCGCAGGTGAAACTCGAGGAAATATTGATGCGGCGTGTTCTCGCGGAAAATCGCCGGCTGGGGAGTTGGCATCGCCTCAATCTCCGTGTCATGGTCGGTCTCGGGGGTTGGAGCTAAAGCTACCACGCGCCCGAGACGCGCAACAACCTGCGTCGGCGCCCGGTGCTGTACTTGCCTGCGCCGCATCACTACACTCTCGCGACCCCGGCGCGGCTCGCGCGCGGGTGTGCCAGGAAGACAATGTGAACGCGCAATTCGAACATCGGCTCGCTGCCCTGGATCGAGGCGACAACAGCAGGCTGTTGCGCTATATCCGCCGTGGCATCGAGAAGGAAAGCCTGCGCATCACGCCGCAGGGACGGCTCGCACAGACGCCGCATCCCGCGGCGCTCGGTTCGGCGCTGACGCATGCCTCGATCACCACCGATTATTCCGAGGCGCTGCTGGAGTTCATCACGGACGCAGGCACCGAGCTCGAGCAAACGCTGGACGAGCTCGATCGCATCCACCGCTTCGTCTATCCGCGCATCGGCGACGAGCTGTTGTGGACCTCGAGCATGCCCTGCGTGCTGGAAAAGGACGAGGACATCCCGGTCGCGCGCTACGGCGACTCCAACGTCGCGCGCATGAAGACGATCTATCGCATCGGCCTGGGGCATCGTTACGGGCGCCTGATGCAGACGATCGCCGGCCTGCACTACAACTTCTCGCTCGATGACGATTTCTGGGAGTGGCTGCGCGCGGAAACCGCGAACACGCTCACGCTGCAGGATTTCAAGACCGAGCAGTATTTCGCGCTGATCCGCAATTTCCACCGCCACGCGTGGCTGCTGGTCTACCTGTTCGGCGCCTCGCCGGCGTTGTGTGGCAGCTTCGTGGCCGGGCGAGCACACGGTCTGCAGCCGCTCGGCGCCGGCACGCTGCACGCGCCCTGGGGTACGTCGCTGCGCATGGGCGACCTCGGCTACCAGAGCAACGCGCAACGCAGCATCGATATTCCCTACAACAGCCTGGGTGATTACGTCGGCGCGCTGCAGCGCGCGATCACCGAGGCGCATCCCGACTACCAGCGCCTCGGCGTGCGCGACGGCGACCAGTGGCGGCAGCTCAGCGCGAGCCTGCTGCAGATCGAGAACGAGTTCTACGCCACGATCCGTCCGAAGCGGGTCACGCGCAGCGGCGAGTCGCCGCGTCGCGCGCTGCAGGAACGGGGCGTGGAGTACATCGAGGTGCGCTGCCTGGACCTCGACCCTTTCGAGCCGATCGGCATCGCGCGCCCCACTGCGCGCTTCCTCGATGCCTTCCTGCTGTTCTGCCTGCTGCACCAGAGCCCGGCCTCGGACGCGCCGGCGCGCCGGCTCGCGCGCGAGAACCTGCTGACCGTGGTGAACCGCGGTCGCGAGCCGGGGCTGCACCTGGCGCAGGCGGACGGTGCGAGCGTGGAACTGCGGCAACTCGGACTGCGCATGCTCGAAGACATCGCGGCGATCGGCGTGCTGCTCGACCGCGCGCGCAACGGCGTCGAATACCGCGACAGCATCGCCGCGCAGCGTCTGAAGCTCGAGCAGTCCGGGCTGACGCCCTCGGCGCGGGTACTCGAGGCGCTGCGCGCGGGCGAGGGCTCCTTCTTCCGCTTCGCGATGGCGCAGTCGCGGCTCCACCGCGAGCACTTCCTGGCGCGCCCGCTCGACGATGTCTCGCGCGCGCAATTCGAGCGCCTGGCGGTGGAGTCTCTGGACGCGCAGCGCGCCATCGAGCGGGCCGACGCGATACCCTTCGAAACCTACCTCGCGAACTATTACGCGCAGTAGGTCCTGCGCGTGAACCACCTCGCGCATTTCCACCTCGCGGGTGAATGCGAGCACCTGGTCGTGGGCGCGCTGCTCGGCGATTACGTGAAGGGGCCGCTCACCGGCGCGTTGCCACAGGCGCTGGAGCGCGGCGTCAGGCTGCACCGGCGCGTCGATGCATTCACCGACGGCCATGAGCGCCTGCGCGCGCTGCGGGTGCATTTCGGCCCCGGCGAGCGCCGCCTCGCCGGCGTGGTCATCGACCTCTTCTTCGATTACCTGCTCACGCGGCACTGGGAGCGTTTCCATGCCCCGGCGCTGCGCGAGTTCAGCACGCGCGTCTGCATCATCCTCGAGCGGCACGCGGCGGCGTTGCCGCCACCGGCGGCGCGCCAGGCGCGTCGCATCGTCGAGCACGACCTGCTCTGCCGCTATGGCGAGGTCGAGGTGCTGGAGGGCACGCTGGAGCGCCTGGGGGAAGTGCTGCGCCAGCCGCAGGCGATGCGTGCCGCCACCGCCGTGGCG
>JAKJFB010000549.1 GCA_022705125.1 Pseudomonadota bacterium | reverse complement strand
CGAACCGCTGCAATTCGGGGTGTTTTTCGACGACGCGCGCGAAGGCTTCGTCGAGACTCAGGCGGTCCGCCGCCGCGGCGGGCAGGGCCACGCAGCAGACGACGACCCAGGCGGCAAATGCCGCGGATCTCGGGTCCATGGGATTACTCCGATACGGGTGGTGAAGACTTGTCGCCGGCGCACGGCCGGCCAGGCTTTACACTGTGATCGGAGGGCGGAAGGGACTGGACGGCTCGGGCGTGGGGGCCACGAGCCACAGCGACTGCGGACGTAGCGTTCGGTGCGGTACTGCGGACGTCGCATGGGGCTGGTCGATCACGGCGCTGCCGCCATGCCCACAGCAATGCGCAAGGTGCATGATTCCATGCAGTCCGGACCCCGAGTCAGCCGGGGTGGCGGGATCGTGATGGTCGCTATCAGTCGAAGCGTGATCGTCGTGATGTAGCAGTGCGGATGAACCATGGTCCGCGAATTCGTGCAGTTCCGACAGCGAACCCAGCAGGAAATGCAGCGTGACGCACACGGCCAGCAGCACGGCAACCAGTGGCCTCGTTGTACGTTGCGATCGGGTTCGAGCGGTGCTGCGCATGCGGCGAGGTTATCCCAGTTCGGCGCAGTCGATCAAGCTGGAGCCGGAGTGGAACCGGAGTGTAGAACCAACTGCAGCTGCGAATCGAAACCCGGTATTGACTCTGGACTATGGTCCAGAGTGCACAGTGCTCCCCGAATTGGCGGACTTGCTGCTCGCGAGACCCGTCAGCGCAATTATCGAGGAGGACTGGAAAGTGAACGAACACCACGCCTGTCACCACCGTGACCTCCATGCATCTACGGCGTCGCATGGAGAGCATGCATCCCGGCACGATCCAGCGACATCGGCGCCACCGGAATTGCGCGATCCCGTATGCGGCATGACGGTCCGCCCGGATTCGCCCCATGTTGCACGGCACGAGAACCGGGAGTACCGCTTTTGCTCGGCCCGTTGCCGCGAGAAGTTCACGGCCGACCCCACAAGCTGGCTCGAGCCGCGCGCCGCCGCGCCTGCCACCGCGCCGCCGGGCGCCATCTACACCTGCCCGATGCATCCCGAGATCATCCGCGACCACCCGAGCAGCTGCCCGCTGTGCGGCATGGCACTGGAACCGGTGATGCCGGCCCTCGACGAGGGCGAGAACCCGGAGCTCGTCGACTTCCGTCGCCGCTTCCTGTGGACACTGCCCCTGTCGCTGCTGGTTTTCGTGCTCGCGATGTTCGGCGACGCGGCGGGCCTGCCGGCGCCCGCAACGCGCAGCCTGCTCGAGCTCGCGCTCACCCTGCCGATCGTGCTGTGGGCCGGCGCGCCGTTCTTCGTGCGCGGGGCGCAGTCGATCGTCAACCGCAGCCCCAACATGTGGACGCTGATCGGTACCGGCGTGGGTGCCGCGTTCCTCTACAGCGTCGTTGCCACCCTGGCGCCCGGCCTGTTCCCGGATTCCTTCCGCGTTCACGGGCGCGTGGCCGTTTATTTCGAAGCCGCCGCGATCATCGTCTCCCTCACCCTGCTCGGCCAGCTCCTCGAGCTGAAGGCGCGCTCGAGCACCTCGGCCGCGCTGAGGGCGCTGCTCGGCCTGGCGCCGAAGACCGCGCGCCGCGTGCGCGAGGACGGCACCGAGGAGGACATCCCGCTCGCGCATGTGCACGTCGGCGACCGCCTGCGCGTACGCCCGGGGGAAAAGGTGCCGGTGGACGGCGAAGTGCTCGAGGGCCGCTCCAGCATCGACGAATCGATGCTCACGGGCGAGCCGATCCCGGTCGAAAAGGGGCCCGGAGCCAAGCTCATCGGCGCCACCTTGAACGGCGTGGGCGCGCTGATCATGCGTGCCGAGCAGGTGGGATCGGCCACGGTGCTCGCACAGATCGTGCAGCTGGTCGCGCAGGCGCAGCGCTCGCGCGCACCGATGCAGCGCCTCGCCGACAAGGTGAGCTTCTGGTTCGTGCTGGCCGTGCTGGCCGCCGCGCTCGCCACCTTCCTCGGCTGGGGCTTGCTCGGGCCGGAGCCTTCCTGGACGTATGCCGTCGTGAACGCGGTGGCGGTGCTGATCATCGCCTGCCCCTGCGCACTCGGCCTCGCGACGCCGATGTCGATCATGGTCGCCACCGGCCGCGCCGCGCAGGCCGGCGTGCTGTTTCGCGACGCGGAGGCGATCGAGCGGCTGCGCGGCATCGACACGCTGGTCATCGACAAGACCGGCACCCTCACCCGGGGCCGGCCGGGCTTTCATGCGGCGCAGGGCCACGGCGGTTTCGATCCCGATGCGGTGCTGCGACTGGCGGCCAGCCTCGAGCAGGGCAGCGAGCATCCGCTCG
>JAKJFB010000548.1 GCA_022705125.1 Pseudomonadota bacterium | reverse complement strand
ATCTGCATGTGCTCGCGCAGCTGCTTGTCCAGCGCGCCCAGCGGCTCGTCCATCAGCACCAGCTGCGGCTCGAACACCAGCGCCCGCGCCAGCGCCACGCGCTGCTGCTGGCCGCCGGACATCTGCGCCGGGTAACGCCCGGCCAGCGCACCGAGGCGGACCATGTCGAGCGCGCGCGCGACCTTCTGCGCGATGTCGGCCTTCGGCAGCTTGCGCACCTCCAGCGGGAAGGCGAGGTTCTCGGCCACCGTCATGTGCGGGAACAGCGCGTAGTTCTGGAACACCATGCCGATGCCCAGGCTGCGCGCATGCGCCGGGCTGGCGACCGCGACCTCCTCGCCCTCCCAGAACATGCGCCCGCTGCTTGGCCGGGTGACGCCGTAGATGATCTTCATCAGCGTCGACTTGCCGGCGCCGTTCTCGCCGAGGATGGCGCGGATCTCGCCCGCGCGCACGACGAGGCCGATGTCGTGGTTGGCGACCACCGTCGGGTAGGCCTTGCTGATGCCCTGCAGGACCAGTCGGGCAGGGCCGGCGGCGGTGTCCGGCTGCAGGGGGGGATACGGGATGGGCACGTCGATTCGAAGCGGTGTGTCGTCGGTCGGAAAGCGGGCGCGTGCGGCGTCGTGGACGCCCGGGGGCTCAGCGGCTGCGCTCGGCCGCCTGCCGGGCGGCCTCTTCGGCGGCTTCGAGCGACAGGGCCTGCGCGCGCCGGAGCTCGTCCGCGTCGAGCTTGACCGCGATGCTGTCGCGCTCCTGCACGCCGTCCATGTTGAGCAGGGCGGCTGCGCGATTGAACCACACATAGGCCTGCACCGCATCCCGTTCGACGCCGATCCCGCTGCGATGCAGGCGGCCGAACTCCACCATGCCCTCGGGATCGCCCGCATGCGCCGCCTGGTTCAGCCAGCGCGCGGCGAGCTCGTAGTTCTGCGGCATGCCGATGCCGCTGCGGTAGAGCTTGCCGAGCAGCACCATGGCACCGGTGTGGCCGCCTTCGGCAGCCTCGCGCAACTGGCTCACCGCGCTGGCGGACACTTCGCGGCCGCGCGCGGTGTCGAGCAGCGCGGCACGTGCGGCGCGGAAGCGGGCGTCGAGCGCGTCCGTCGGCGCCGAGGGCTCGGCCGCGGCGGATCGGGTCTCGCCCGGCGCATCGCCGGACTCGTCGAGGTCCAGCATGCGCACGCTCGCGATGCCGATGCCCAGGAGCAGCAGGGCCGACAGGATCCCCACCACCAGCGGCCATCTGCTGCGCGGGCGGAGCGCGTCGTCGGGAGCCAGGAAGCGCTGGTCGCAGGCCAGGCAGCGCCAGGGGTGCAGCCCGGGATGGCCGGCGTGTTCCTCGTGCGAGCGCCAGCGCGAACGCCGGCAGTCGGTGGATCCGCAGGCCGGGCAGGCCGGATGGGCGCGAGTGCTCATGCGCGCTCCCCGCTCAGCTCTTCCAGAACCACAGGATCGCGATGACGGCGATCGTCAGCAGCAGGGTGCTGCCGCCCACCGCGGCGACGATCGGGTTGTCGCGCAGCAGGCGGCGCGGCTCCGGGGCGTGGAAGCGGTGCACGCAGGACATGCAGCGCCATGCGCGCTCGCCCGGGTGGGCGAGGCGCTCGTCCGCGGATTTCCACGGGGACTCGCGGCAGTCGGTTCCGTCGCAACGCGGGCAGGTGGGCATGGTGATCGCTCGGGCGTGCCGTGGTCGCAGGGCGGGCTGCGCACCGTTTCTGAAGATTTTCTCGATTATATAGAGCGTCTGCGTCCAGGAAACGATCGACGGATCACACCGAGCGCAAAAAAGGGCAGCCCGCAGGGCTGCCCTTTTTTGCTGAATATGACGTTTGCGCGATGCCCGTGCGCGCGCTCAGCCGCAGGTCCCGACCGCGCCGCAGGCGGTGCAGAAGTCGCAGCCGTCCTTGCGGATCACGGTGTGGTTGCCGCATTCGTTGCACAGCGCGCCCTGCATCAGCTTGGGCTCGTTGTCGTCGCGCGGCGACTCCAGGATGCCCATCTCGCGCGTCGGGTAGCCGCGCTCGTCGAGCACGCCGAGCATGGCGTAGCGGTGGATGATGAGCTGCGCCAGGTAGGCCACGGTGCTGGGCCAGTTCTGCTGGCGGCGGGTGCCGGGCACGAAGGCCATGAAGTCGCCGAGCGGCTCGGGGTAGTCGAGGAGCTTGCGCAGCTTCATGCCGATCCAGGCCGGGTCCATGACGCGCATGTCGAGCGACAGGATGCGGGTCAGGCCGTCCAGCGCGCGCGGATAGTTGCCCGACAGCCACACCGAGTACGGGCGGGTGACGCCGTCCGGCAGGGTGATTTCCTTGAGGCCGAGCACGAAGTCTTCGCCGGTGG
>JAKJFB010000547.1 GCA_022705125.1 Pseudomonadota bacterium | reverse complement strand
GGACGGTGAACGGAGGCACGTCGGACGAGGCGCGTTTTCAGGGCGCCATGAAAAAGGCCGCGGGTTAGGCGGGGCTGGAACACGAGCGGAGCCGCGTGATGCAAACCAGGGCAAAGTCCTTCTGCCGCAATTGCGGCGCGCTGTGCTCGATGGAGCTGACCATCGAGAACGGCAAGCTGGCTGGCGTCGCCGCTGACGGTAGCGCCTCGCCCTACGGGGCCTACATGTGCCCCAAGGGCCGCGCCAGCCTGGATTTTCATAACGGGGCGGAAGGCCGGCTGCTGAACAGCCTGCGCCGCGAGGCGTCCGGCGCGTTCAGCGAGCTGCCGGCGGCCCAGGCCCTGGACGAGATTGCCGCCAGGCTGGCGGCCCTGATCGCGGAACACGGACCGCGCTCGGTCGCCTTCTATCACGGCACCGGCGCGTACCGGAGCGTGCTGGGCGCTCTGCTGGAGCGAGCCTTCGTCTCGAGACTCGGGTCGCCGAACTTCTTCTCGACGATGACGATCGACCAGTCGGCGAAGTGGGTCACGGCCGGTCGAATGGGCGTGATGGCGAGCGGCAAGCCCAGCACCCGGGACATCGACCTTGCGGTCATCGTCGGCAACAATCCGCTGGTCAGCCACCAGACCTACCCGTTCGGGCCCGGGGAGAGCGGGGCACCGGGCAAGTCGTTCGCCGCGGCTCGGGCGCGCGGCGCGCGCATCGTCGTGGTCGATCCGCGACGCACGGAAACGGCGCGCTACGCCGATCTGCTGATCCAGCCACTTCCGGGGCACGACGCGGCGCTCTTTGCAGCAGTCGCCCACATCCTGCTGCGCGACGGCACCTGCAACACGGCGTTTTGCGAACGCTTCGTCACCCAGCTGGACCGGCTGGCCGAGGCCGTCGCGCCGTTCACGCCGGAACTCGTGGCCAGGCGCGCCGATGTGCCGGTGGAACAGATCGAGCAACTCGCGCGGTGGCTGGGCGAGGCAGAGCGCCCGTTCGTGGGCAGCGGCAGCGGGCCCTCGATGTCCGCCCATTCCAATCTCAACGACCACATGATCGAGACCGTGAACGCGCTGGTCGGCGGCTACAGGCTCGCCGGAGACCTGGTGCGCAATCCCGGCACGCTCAAGCCGCGCGTGTGCATCGAGACGGTGGTCCCGCCGCAGCGCAGCTGGGAAAGGGGCGTGAAGTGCAGGACGGCCGACATCGGCGCGCTCTACGGGGAGTTTCCGACGGCGCTGCTGCCGCAGGAAATCCTGGCGCCGGGGCCGGACAGGATTCGCGCGCTGATCGTGTTCGGCGGCAATCCGCTGACGGCGCTCGGCGATCCCGCACGGGCCGAGCCCGCTTTCGCGGATCTCGAGCTGCTGGTCAGCCTCGATGCGCGCATGAACGAAACGGCCCGGATGGCCCATTACGTGATCGCGACGTCGCAGCATTTCGAGCGTCACGATCTCAGCATTCCGGGAGACAGTCTTTATCCGGAGGCCTTTGCGCAATACGCGCCACCGGTGGTTCCCGGGCCCGCCGGAACGATCCATGACTGGGAGTTCTTCTGGGGCGTCGCGTCCAGGCTGAAACTGCCGTTGACGCTCAAGTACTGGAACTATGGATTGTCCTATGACGCGATCCCGGGCGGACTGCCGCTGGACATGGAGCGCGCGCCCCATCCCGAGGACATGATGCGTTATCTCTGCGAGCACGGTGACGTGTCGTTCGAGGAGTTGCGCGCGAATCCGGGCGGCGTGCGGCCCGTCCGCCCGCCGCAGTACGTGAAGGCGGCACCCGACAACGGCGCGCGGCTCGAGCTCTGCCCGCCGGACGTCGCGGCCGAATTGCATGCCGTGCTCGAGGAAGTGCTGGACGACCGGTTCAAGTACAGACTGGCGTGTCGCCGGATCCTGGATGCGATGAACAGCGCGTACCGGGACTCGCCGCAAACGATCAGGAAATATCCGCTGAACTGGGCTTACATGAACCCCGACGATATGCGCGATGACGGTATCGACGACAACGAACTGATCGAGATCCAGTCGGAATCAGGTCGTATCCTGGGTGTCGCCAGGGCCGAGAGCCAGCTGCGTCGGGGCGTGGTGTCGATGACGCACCTCTACGGATCTCTCGCCCCTTCGACGGATCCCTACACGCAACGCGGAAGCCACACGGGGCGGCTGACATCGCTCCAGAAGTACCTGGAGCCCATCAATTTCATGCCGCGTTTTTCCGGCATTCCCGTCAATATTCGCCGGGCGGGCGGCGATGTCCCGGCAACTGCCCCGTTGGCGACGATATGAATCAGCCCAGTGCGTCGGCGTCTGCCACCACCGGGCGACTCTCGCGCGTTGCGCGCAAACACCTGTCGGGC
>JAKJFB010000546.1:2108-2357 GCA_022705125.1 Pseudomonadota bacterium | reverse complement strand
GAGCAGGCCTACGCCGTGGGCAAGGCTGCGGTGGAATACGCGCTCGCGGGCCGCAACGCGATCATGGTGACCATCGAGCGCGGTCCCGGCAAACGCTACTCGTGGAACACCGGCGAGGCGCCCCTTAACCGCGTGGCCAATGTCGAGCACAAGGTTCCGCGTGACTTCATCACGCGCGACGGCTTCGGCATCACGGAGAAGGCGCGCGCCTATCTCCAGCCTCTGATCGAAGGCGAGGATTACCCCGCC
>JAKJFB010000546.1:0-2067 GCA_022705125.1 Pseudomonadota bacterium | reverse complement strand
TCTGCACGGAGGGCGGCCTCAGACCGCAATCGGCAACCCGCGCACCCGTCGATTTCGCGGGAACGGTAATCGTTCACTTAAGCCTGGCCCCTTGCGCTGCTAGAATTCGCGCGGCTTTTCCCCATGCCGGGCCGGCGCAGCCGCCCCGCACGCGCCGCGCCGCACAAAACCATCCGGAGACGACCCGTGAGCCTTAGCAAAGTACCGACCGGCAAAAATCCGCCTGATGACATAAACGTGATCATCGAGATCCCCGCCCACAGCGATCCCGTCAAGTACGAAGTCGATCACGAGAGCGGCGCGGTGTGCGTGGACCGATTCATGGCCACCGCGATGTTCTATCCGTGCAACTACGGCTACATCCCCAACACGCTGGGCGACGACGGCGACCCGGTCGATGTGCTGGTTCACACGCCGCACCGCGTGATCAGCGGCACGGTAATCCGCTGCCGACCCGTCGGCATCCTGAAGATGGACGACGAGGCCGGCGGCGACGCCAAGCTGGTCGCCGTGCCAGTCAGCAAGCTCACGCCGATCTATGACGATGTCAAGGAAGTGAGCGACCTGCCGAAGCTGCTGGTGCAGCAGATCGTGCACTTCTTCGAGCACTACAAGGACCTCGAAAAAGGCAAATGGGTGAAAGTCGAGGGCTGGGGGTCGGCCGACGAGGCTCGCGAGGAAATCCTCAAGGCCATCGCCAACTTCAAGCACGAAGAGGAAGAAGGCACGGCCTGAGCCGCGCTCTTCACTTCGCGTCGCCCGCGTCTTCCGGCGACGCGAAGCGCTGGTCCATGTCCAGCGCCGGCTCGTGCTGCAGGAGGCGCCCCACCACGCGAGCCGGCACCCCCGCCACGGTGGCATGCGCCGGCACGTCGGCCAGCACCAGGCTTCCGGCACCGATCCTGGCGCCGTCACCGATCCTCACCGGTCCCAGCACCCGCGCGCCGGCTGCAAGCAGTACGCCGGAGCCCACTTTCGGATGACGGTCCCCGCTGCCACACCCCGAACCACCGAGGGTGACGCCATGCAGCATCGACACGTTGTCCCCGACCACGGCAGTCTCGCCGATCACGATGCCGGTACCATGATCGATCATGATTCCCTTGCCGAGCGTGGCCGCAGGATGGATGTCCACGTCGAACTCGGTGGAAGCGCGATTCTGCAGCATGTAGGCGATCCAGCTCCTGTCACGCCGCCACAGCCAATGCGCGATGCGATGCGCCTGCAGCGCATGAAAGCCCTTGTAGTACAGGAAGGCGGTAACGAAGGAGTCGCAGGCCGGATCGCGCGTGCGATGGGCGAGAAGGTCTTCATGCACCGCGGCCGTGATCAGCGGATCGTCGCGCAGCGCTTCGTCCACCACGTCGCGCAGGAGCATGGCAGGCAGCATCCCCGTTTCCAGGCGCACGGCCAGCATGCACGCCAGCGCTGCCTCCAGCGAGCCGTGATTCAGGACGTTCGCATGGTAGAAGCTCGCGAGCACGGGCTCGCGCGAACTGCGCTCGATCGCCTCGGCACGCATCGTCGCCCACAGCGTCCCGGCGCTGCCGCTCATGTAATCACCTCTGTCATTGCCTCCGCTTGCCGCACCGAAGCGCAGAGCGCGGCGGGGACGTGGAAGAAACGCCCGAGGATCTCTTCGCAACAGTCCTCGATCACCGGCTGCAGCGCCAGCCCGGCAGCGCGATGCGCCCGGCGCAGTGCCGCCGGATCGAATGCGCGCTGGCACTCCCACGCCAGGGGCGCAAAGCTCAGGTGCCACGGCTCAGGCGCCACCTCACAGCCCTCCCCCGTGTACGGCCCGCCGGCCCGCGTCTCATCGACGCTCAGCCTCAATTCATAGCCGGGCGGGATCGCCGCGGCATCGACCACGTCCATGTCCGAACCCCAGTGATGGCGCGACGCGCCGGGCAGCGCGGACCATCGCAGTATGGCGAACACCAGCTCTCGCTCCGACAGCGTGCCGGTGTCGATCGGCTGCTCCTGCGCGTCGAGCACCGGACGCAGCCCCGCGGCTTTGGCGTTCCAGATCTCGACCTGACGCATGAAACTCCGGAACCCGCTGAC
>JAKJFB010000545.1 GCA_022705125.1 Pseudomonadota bacterium | reverse complement strand
CGACTCCCCGATCCTGCAGATCATCCACGACATGTGCGTGCAGAATCTCGAGACCAGTGTCCGCGACCCGGAGCTGCGCGAGAAGCTGCGTCCCGACTACCGCGCCGCGTGCAAGCGGCTGATCTACTCGCCGGACTACTACGAGGCGATCCAGCACCCGAATGCCGAGCTGGTGACCGACGGCATCGAATGCATCGAGCCGGCCGGCGTGCGCTTGAAGAACGGCCGCCTCGTCGAGCTCGACGTGCTGGCGCTGGCCACCGGTTTCAATGCCGGCATGTTCATGCGCCCGATGAACGTTGTCGGGCGCGACGGCGTGCAGCTGAACGACGTATGGGCCGACCGTCCCAAGGCCTACATGGCGATCGCCATGCCCGACTTCCCGAACTTCTTCATGCTGAACGGCCCCAACGGGCCGGTGGGCAACTTCTCGCTGATCGACATCGCCGAGCAGCAGCTGCACTACATCTGGACGTTCATCGAGAAGCTGCGCGCGGGCGAGTGCCGCGAAGTGGCACCGACGCCTGAAGCCATGCAGGCCTTCGAGCGCGACCGCCTCGAGGCGGCGAAGCGCACCGTGTTCGGCTCCGGCTGCAAGAGCTGGTACCTGGACGCCGAGGGCATACCCGCCACCTGGCCGTGGACGCGCACGCGTTTTTGCGAGGAGATGAAGGCGCCGCGGCTGGAGGCTTACGCCTTCGCCAGCTGAACCGGCGTCCGCATGCCGGATGTCGGACCCGCGGCCCGACATCCGGCAACTGCCGCACCAGCTGCTGCACTTGCCAGCGCACGGCGCGATAATCAGCGTCCCGCTGGACCAGGAAGCAACCGACCATGAGACGACTCGTCACCGGAATCGACGCCGACGGCAAATCCGTGTTCGTGCACGACGGCCCCTGCCCGCAGCCCGTCAGCGGCGCCGGATTCGAGCTGGGCGCGCTGTGGGCCAGCACGCCGGACACGCGGCTCGGCGAATCCGGCACGGACGCCGCGATTGGCAAGACCTCGACCGTGCCGCCGCCCGGCGCCACGGTGTTCACCTACGTCGTGATCCCGCCCGACGCCGAAGCGGCACGGGGCCAGGCCGATACCGTCTCCGCCTCGGCCGATTTCAACGTCGAGGACGACGGCCGCATGCACCGCACCGACACCATCGACTACGGCGTGCTGCTCGCCGGTGAACTGTGGCTCGAGCTCGATGACGGCCGCCAGCAGCTGCTGAAGGCCGGAGACAGCTTCGTGCAAAACGGCACGCGCCACGCCTGGCACAACCGTGGCAGCGAACCCGCGATCATGTGCGCGGTGATGATCGGCATGGCGCGGGAAGCCTGAGGCAACGCCCCGCAGGTCTGCATTCATGCCGACTCGTGCCTTGTCGGGCTGAAGTCCGACCTACGTTCGTCGGGCTGGAGCCCGACCTACAAGCCCGACCCGCGATGCCTGCGACAGCGACGTCTTGTCGTCAGCAGCGAGCCGTCATTTCCCCGGCCGGCGTTGACGCGCCGGTTTGGGCCTGGTGGCCGGCTGCCGGAGTTTGCCCTGCGCCTGTTCCAGCCACAGCAGCGCATCCGCCTGCGCCAGGAACCGCCGCAGATAGTCGGGCGACAGCTCGCGCATCAGCGTCAGGGACCGCAGCACCAGCATGTGCGAATTGAGCGGACCGGCGTTTTCGGGCCCTCGGCCGACGGCCTGTTCCAGTGCGTCCTCCGCACAGATCCTGGACCAGGCCTCCCGGAAACGGTGCGCGCTCTTCAGCTCGGGCGAAGCATGCCCCGTGCCGGACAGTGCGGCATCGGCGTCCCCTGGCATGGCATTGCGCGTTGCGGTCTCGATATGGCCGTTGAGCCCGCCCAGCGGCGTGCCGCCTGCCTGGCGTGCCGCTGCCACGCGCCGGGCACCGTTGCCGTGGCGCGCGGGCGCAGCAGCCGGCGACTGCAGCCGCCCGAGGCGTTCACCACAATCCGCCAGGCCTTGTCGCAGCTTGCCCTGCAGGATGTGCCGCACCGCATCGGGCGCGGCCTGCATGCGGCGCGCCAGCACTTCCAGGTAATGAAGGCGCACGGGATCCAGGCGCGGGGCGCCATTCCCCGGTCGGCGGCGCGGCGGGAGCGGCGCTCACGTCCATCGGCTCGCGCTCAGTCACGGGCGGGGGCCTGCGCGTTGACCGCCCGGGGCACCGGCGCCATTTCCACGCGCCGGTTCAGGGCGCGGCCTGCCTCGTCGGCGTTGGACGCCACGGGCTGTTCGGCGCCAAAGGCGGCGCTGAACACGCGCGACGGCGACATGCCTTCCTCGATCAGGACGCGGGTCACGGTCAGGGCACGCTGGGCCGACAACTCCAGGTTATCGGCAAATCGCCG
>JAKJFB010000544.1 GCA_022705125.1 Pseudomonadota bacterium | reverse complement strand
CAGCGGCTGTCCGCTGGGGGCCGACATCACGATCGACAAGCGCGTGCCCTGGGGGGCCGGCCTGGGCGGTGGCAGTTCCGACGCTGCCACCACGCTGCTGGCGCTCAACCGGCTGTGGGCGCTGCACTGGCCGCGCGAGCGCCTGCTGGCACAGGGTGCCGGCGTGCTCTCGGACGCCGAACTGCTGGCGATCTTCCTGCGCGTCGGGATGAAGGGCAAGAGCGCCGTCGATCTCGGGCGCGAGCTGATCACGCGCTTCGGCAGCCTCAACCGCCTGTTTGCCGCTTCGCTGGCGGAATTTGCAGCCGTGCCGGGAATGGGGGAGGCCAAGTATGCGCAGTTGCAGGCCGTGCTGGAAATGGCGAAGCGGGCTCTCGGTGAACAGCTCGCCGCACGCGAACTGCTTTCCTCGCCGCAGGCCGTGCGCGACTACCTGCGCCTGACGCTGGCCGGCCTCAAGCACGAGGTCTTCTTCGTGCTCTGGCTCGATGCCCAGAACCGGCTGATTGCTTCCGAAGAGCTCTTCCGCGGCACGCTGACGCAAACGAGCGTCTACCCGCGCGAGGTGGTCAAGCGGGCGCTGGCGCACAATGCGGCGGCCGTTATCCTGGCCCACAACCACCCTTCCGGAATCGCCGAACCCTCGGCCGCCGACGAGGCGTTGACGCGGGCCCTGAAGGAAGCGCTGGCGCTGGTCGACGTGCGGCTGCTGGATCACTTCATCGTCGCCGGCAGCGCGCAGCCGCTGTCGCTGGCCGAGCGGGGGCGCCTGTGAGCGCGCACGGCCGTCCTGCCAGGTTGGCAGTCGTGTCCGGGGCGCTCGTGCTCGCCGCGAGCGGGCTGATTGCGGGCATTCAATGCGTGGTGGCAGCAGAAAGAGCCGTGCCGGCTGGCGCCGCCAGCAACGCACCGGCGAGCGAAGCTGCGGCTCCTGCGTTCGTTGCGCCACCAAGACGGGTTGATGACATCCTGCGTCTGCTCGATCATCACCAGCCCGATCCTGCCCTTGTCGCCAAGGCACGTGAGGCGGTGGCAGCGACCCCCGCTGCGGATGCCGGCAGCGAACAACTGGTGGACTTCTACCGTCGGCGCGCCGCGGCCGCTGCGCGCCTCGGGCAGGTGGACCGGCAGATTGCCGATCTGCTGGCCGCGATCGGCCACAGTGCGCCCGGCAGCGTGGCGCGGGCAGCACTGCTCGGGGTGCTGGCCACCGCGCAGGCGACCGGCGACAGCCAGCTCGCTGCGGCACGCAGTTCGGACGAGGCGCTGCTGCAACTGCCGCGCGGCAACCCCGGGCGTCAGCTGGCGCTGCTGCAGGCGTCGGTGAAGTACTACGCCTCGCTCGGCGACCTGCCGGCCGCGCGGGAGCGCCTGCAGCGGGCGGAGCAGACCTTCGCGCAGCTGTCCGGCGGTCGCGGCTGGGCGCAGCGTGGATCACAATGGACGGCCATGATCCAGCGTGCGCGGGCGGAGGTCTTTCTCGTCGAGGGGCGTCTGATCGAGGCCGAGGGAGCGCTGCGCAAGGCGATGATGGCGCTCGAGGCGCATCTGCGGCAGAACCCGCCGGATGGCGACGGCGAGAGCGTACAGCGCTACGACGGCGTGCTTGAGCGGACGCTGGCAGTCACGCTGCTCCAGCAGGGGCGGCTCGCCGAGGCCGAGTTCCACGTCCGGCACGCGCTGCGCATGACGCTGGAGCGGGTCGGTCGCGATTCCGTCGATGTCGGGCAGGGGCTCGCCGTGCTCTCGAACATCCTCGCCGAACAGGGGCGCAACGGCGAGGCGACGCGCGTGGCCGAGGCATCGATGCGCGCCTATCTCGAAGCCGGCGCTGCCGAGTTCTCGCTCAACCTCGCTCGGGCGAGGCAGTTCATGGGGGCGGCGCTGAGCGCGCAGGGCCGCCATGCGGAGGCGGTCGAGGTCTTCGAGCGTAACCGCGACATCCTGAAGCGCGATCCCGAGCTGCTGCAGAAGTACGGTGTCGGCCATCCCGAGTGGGTAATCTCGCTGCTGCAGACCGGCAAGCCGCAGGCGGCCGAGCGCATGGCGGCGACGATGCTGGCCTGGTCGGTCAGCCGTTTCGGCGACGACAATCCGCGGGCGGCACTGCGCCGCGCGCTGGTCGGGGTGGCGCGCGTCGAACAGGGGGATGCCGCCGGTGCCCGTCAGCTCTTCGAGGCAAGTGTGCCGATCCTGCTGGCGCAGGCGCGCGACGATGCGGAGTCGGAAACCGGATCGCTGCGCAAGCAGCGCTACCTGGTCTTCGTGCTCGAAGCCTGGCTACGGGCGCTCGCCACGACGGGCGATGCGGCTGCTGCCGAGGAAGCCTTCCGCATCGCCGACATTGCGCGCGGCAGCATG
>JAKJFB010000543.1 GCA_022705125.1 Pseudomonadota bacterium | reverse complement strand
GACAGTTCGCTCGCGAGACCGGCATGGTCGAAGAGCTGCGGGCTCAAGGCGTCGCTGAAGATGCGCACGATATGCTGCGCGCCCCGCAGCAGTTCGCACAGCGCGCCGGCCTGGTCGCCGCTGGCATCGATCTCGACACGCCCCTCGCTCTTCGGTCGCACCATCGTCCTCGCCTCAGTCCTGCAGGTGATCGCGGATGCGTCGCGCCTGCGCGGCGGCATTGCCGATGTAGCTCGCCGGCGTCATCTCCGCCAGGCTGCGCCTGGCCTCGGCCGGGATCGCCAGGCCGTCGATGAAGGCGCGCATCTCGGCGGCACCCAGGCGCTGGCCGCGCGTCAGCGCTTTCAGCTTCTCGTAGGGTTCCGGCACCGCGTAGCGGCGCATCACCGTCTGGATCGGCTCGGCCAGCACCTCCCAGTTGGCGTCGAGGTCCGCCAGCAGGCGCGTGGCGTCGAGCTCCAGCTTGCCGATGCCTTTCAGCGTGGCCTCGTAGGCGATCAGGCTCTGCGCGAAGGCGCCGCCGAGGTTGCGCAGCACCGTGGAGTCCGTGAGGTCGCGCTGCCAGCGCGAGATCGGCAGCTTCTCGATCAGGTGGCCGAACACCGCGTTGGCGAGGCCGAGGTTGCCTTCGGCGTTCTCGAAGTCGATCGGGTTCACCTTGTGCGGCATCGTCGAGGAGCCCACTTCGCCGGCCCGGGTGCGCTGGCGGAAGTAGCCGATCGAGATGTAGCCCCAGACATCGCGCGCGAAGTCGAGCAGGATCGTGTTGAAGCGCGCCATCGCGGCGAACAGTTCGGCGAGGCAGTCGTGCGGCTCGATCTGCGTGGTGTAGGGGTTCCAGTCGAGCCCGAGCGAGGTCACGAAGTCGCGTGCGTTCGCCTCCCAGTCCACGGCGGGGTAGGCCGCGAGATGCGCGTTGTAGTTGCCGACCGCGCCGTTGATCTTGCCGAGCAGGCGCACGCCGGCGACCTGCCGGCGCTGGCGGTGCAGGCGATAGGCCACGTTCGCGATTTCCTTGCCCATCGTCGAGGGCGTGGCGGGCTGGCCGTGCGTGCGCGAGAGCAGCGGGACCGCGGCCCAGTCCTCGGCCATCGCGGCCAGCGCCTCGATGATGCGGTCCATCGCCGGCAGCATGACCTCGGCGCGCGCCGCGTTCACCATCAGCGCATGGCTCAGGTTGTTGATGTCTTCCGAAGTGCAGGCGAAGTGCACGAATTCCAGCCCGGCGGCGGCACCCGGGATCGCATGGATGCGCTCCTTGAGGAAGTACTCGACCGCCTTGACGTCGTGGTTGGTCGTCGCCTCGATGGCCTTGACGCGCTCGGCGTCGGCGAGCGCAAAGCCCGAGGCGATCGCATCCAGCGCGGCCGAGGTCGCGGCGTCGAAGGGACCGAACTCCGGCACGCCCGGCAGCGCGGCGAGGCACTGCAGCCAGCGCACCTCGACCAGCACGCGGAAGCGGATCAGGCCGAATTCGCTGAAGATCGGGCGCAGGCTGGTCGTCTTGGCGCCGTAGCGCCCGTCGAGTGGGGAGATGGCGCTGAGTTCGCTGAGCTGCATGGTGTTCCCTGTTTGCGGCGCGCCGCGGCGCGCGTGTCGTGGTGGATGATAGCGCAAGCTTTGTGGCGTGGGTCGGCATTCATGTCGACTGGTGCCTGCGGGCATGCGGCGGGTTCGGCCTTGCCGAACCCTTGTCGGGCTGAAGCCCGACCTACGGTTTGCGACGCAGCGCGCGACAGGCCTCGCGCAGCCGGCCGCGCCCGAGCAGCAGTCCCAGCCGGTTGCCGCCGACGAAGCGCCAGAGCACCGCGGCGCGCACGCCCGCGAGCAGCAGGGCGCGGAT
Source organism: Pseudomonadota bacterium (assembly GCA_022705125.1). The sequence continues at coordinate 524 of JAKJFB010000543.1, read as the reverse complement.
GCGCGCCGCGACGCGCTCGTCCTGCAGATACTGCGCGCTGCCCGCGACCTGGATGCGCAAGCGGTAGGTGCTGATGGTGTCCTGGTAGATCGCGGCCATGCTGGCGGCGAGCTCGTCGTAGCTGGTCGCGAAGTGCTCGGACTTGAGCCCCGTGTGCTGCAGGCGGGAACGGATGATCGCGAGTCGCTCGCGGTCGCCGCGAAGCCGCTTGCCCAGGTGCAGCAGCGACATGGCGTAGCGCAGCACGGGACCCTGCTCGATGCCCGGGACCGGCGCGACCATCGCCTCGAGCTGCTGCAGGCCGCGCGCGAGATTGTCCACGCCGCCGAATACGTCTTCCACGGCGTCCCACTCGAGGCGGAACAGGCTGTCGGTCAGCGCGCGCATCTCCTCGGGTGGTGCGGCGCCGGTGCGCGCGAGCTGGTCGACCAGGATCGCACACTCGAGCACGGCGGCGAGCGCGATGGCCTGTGAGCGCGCGGCGTCGGCGGCATTCATGCGAAACGCTCCTCGATGACGCCGCC
>JAKJFB010000542.1 GCA_022705125.1 Pseudomonadota bacterium | reverse complement strand
TGCTCGGTAAAGACGATGAGCTTGCGCTGACGGCCGTCGGCATCGCGCATCTCGGGCGTGTCCTGCAGCAGGCGCGAGAGTTCGTCCCACTTGCGGTCCTGGCCGGAATGCACCACTTGGCGGGCCTGCTCTTCCAGCCCTTCGAGGATGACGATCTCGGCCTGCAGTTCGACGATGGTGCGGGCGGCGGTGGCCTGATCGACGACCGATTCCTCGAACTCCTCGTAGTCTTCCGGGGCGAGGTTGTCGGGGGCGTCCCAGATGTCCTCGCCGGCGCCGTTGGTGAACACGCTGTTGGCGAGTACTTCGCCGCGCTGGCGCAGCTTCTCTTCTTCGACCCGGCGTTGCAGCTTGGTCCGGCGACGGCGCAGCGACTGGTAGATCGCCTCGGGGCTGGAGGCGAGCCGGCGCTGCAGCGCGGTGAGCGCGAATCCGACCGTGCCGCGGCGGGCACCGTCTTCGAGTTGGTCGGCGCGGTTCATCTCCGTCTTCACGTAGTCGGTGACCGCGCCGTACAGCGCGGCTTCGAGATCCGAGAGGGTGTAGTTCACCGTGATGGCGCGGCGCTCGGGGAAGAGTTTCGTTCCGTGGAAGGTGAGCAGGTCTTCCTTGACCATGCGGCGCATGAGGTCGGACACGTCGACCTTGTGCGCGCCGTCGCGGAACTTGCCGTAGAAGCGATCGGAATCGAGCAGCGACAGGAAGAGCTGGAAATCCTCTTCCTTGCCGTTGTGCGGCGTCGCAGTCATAAGCAGGAAATGCCGGGTGATGCTGCCGAGCAGTTCGCCGAGCTGAAAGCGCTTGGTCTTGTTGATCTTGTTGCCGAAGTAGTTGGCCGAGAGCTTGTGCGCCTCATCGACCACCACCAAATCCCAGCGCGTGAGCTGCAGCTTCTGCAGCAGGTCGTCGTTGCGCGAGAGCTGATCGACCCGGGCCACCAGCAGATCGGTGTCCTCGAACGGGTTGCCGCTGGCGCTGTTCTCGACGAGATCGCGACCGAAGATGCGGAACTCCAGCCCGAACTTCTCGCGCATCTCGTCCTGCCACTGCTCGACCAAGCTGCCTGGGGCGACGATGAGCACGCGGCGGGCGTCGGCGCGCATCAGGAGCTCGCGGATGAACAGGCCCGCCATGATCGTTTTGCCCGCGCCGGGGTCGTCCGCCAGCACGTAGCGCAGCGGCTGACGCGGCAGCATGGATTCGTAGACCGCGGTGATCTGGTGCGGCAACGGTTCGACGTTGGAGGTATGCACCGCCATCATCGGGTCGAACAAATGCGCGAGGTTGATCCGCCACGCCTCTGCCGCGAGCTTGAACGCTTCGCCGGGCGCATCGAAGGCCCACGGGCGGCCTTCTTCGGCGACGGACAGGTTGGCCTCGTCGTTGCGGAACACCATGCGTTCGCCGAAGCGTCCGTCGGCCGTCTTGTAGACCACGGTGAGCGCGTCGGGGCCGACCGGTTCGGTGGCCACCACGCGGACGATCTGGCCCAGCTCGATACCAACCAGCGCGGTGTTCGGGGTGATCTGTTCAAGCTTGAGCATGGGGGGCGCGAGGGCGTGGTTGGGTGCGACGACGGAACTCGGGATTATACCGATCGCAACCATGACCCATGGCGGAGCATGGCTGGACGAGTTGCCGCATGCACTCACGTTGTTTCGGCGTGATCACGAAGCGGCAGCCGTCACGCGCGTGGATCCGCTTTGCCCCGCGGATTTTCGTGGATACCGGGCTGGATACCGGGCTGGATACCGAAACCAAGATTACCGTGACGTTGGTGGTAACCGAGGTGGTAACCGGCCCTGTGGTAACCAACTACCTCCTGGCTGACGCTATGCCTCCGGACTCAAGTCCTCCGAGACAATCGCTTCCTCGCTCGAGCAGGTCGCTGAAGCACGATTTCTGTGCGTACTGCCGTGCGTACCGTGCTGTGCGTACTTCAGGGTTGGTCGCCCGCGGCGAGCCACTCCTCGTGAATACGCTTCAGTGCCGCCCGGTGCTCCCTCAAGGCTCGTGTGATCGCCTCCAGCTCCGCGCGCAGCCCGCCTTTGAAGGCATTACGCGAAGAGGCGGCTTTACCCTCAGCCGTGGTCGGCCCCGCGGCCTGCTCCCACGGTGTCCAACCGTTTGCCATCACTGCTCTCCAATAGTTCGTTCTGCAGATTCCCGATTTTTCTCGCGCGATCGCCGGGCATCGTTCCGTTGTTGTTGATCTGCTGCGGGCCGGTCGTCAGGTTCGCCTGCTTCGCGATCAACACCGGCGGGCTCTTGATCGCCGCGAGCGCTTCGAGCGTCGAGCGACTTTGTGATTGAGCGCGCAACGCGAGCTTGAGGAAGGTCTCGAAGTTGGGCATGTACTCGGCGTTGAA
>JAKJFB010000541.1 GCA_022705125.1 Pseudomonadota bacterium | reverse complement strand
GTTGCGCGTCCGGGCCGACGGCGCGCACTTCAAAGTGCTGATGGGACCGTATCCGCGCCGTGCCGACGCGCTCGCCGCCGCCGAGCGGATCGCGCAGCGCAGCGGATCCCGCCCGTTCGTCGTGACCCGCTGATCTCCGGGCGCCTCGCCCGTCGCCCGCGCCCGTCCGGCCGGGTTTGCCAATTCATCTGCGAGTGTCTATTGTTGACCGCCGCCGGGCGGTCACAGGCTCGGCCAATGAAACAAGGTCCGGAACGTCGATCGCGCGTGATGCGTGCAGCCGGGGGCACCCGTCGGTGCCGCCGTCGCGATCGACGCGCGGCACCACCACACGAGGAGACGGGATGAGCGGCATCGGCAGCCTGGAGGGCCGGGCAGGGGCGACGCGTGCACGGGCACGGACGACGCGTGCACGGGTGCGCACGCGGGTGCATGGGAAGGCAGTGTCCGGGGACGCAGCATGAGCGCGCATCCCCTGCCGATGTCGGGGCTCCGGGTCCTGGAGATCGGGACCCTGCCCGCGGCCGCCTACTGTGCGCGGTTCTTCGCCGACTTCGGCGCCGAGGTCGTCAAGGTCGAGCCGCCGCAGGGCGATCCCGCCCGCCAGGCGTCGCCGATGATCGACGACGGCCGCGGCGGTCGCGCCAGCGGCTGGTTCGCCTACCTCAACTTCGGCAAGCGCAGCCTGGTCGTCGACCCGGCGGACCCGGCGGCTGCCGCGCGGATCGCCGCCCTGGTCGCCGAAGCCGACGTGCTGATCGACGCCACCGACGCGCAGGATGCCGCGCGCTACGGGATCGACCACGCGCGTCTGCGCGCCGCGCATCCCCGTCTCGTGGTGATGGGCCTGAGCTGGTTCGGCCGGGGCGGCCCCTATGCCGAGTTCCACGGCAGCGATGCCGTCTGCCGCGCGCTGGCCGGCAAGGTCCAGCCGATCGGGCCGATCGAAGGTCCGCCGCTTGCGCTGCCCGACTACCACGCGGCGATCGTCGGCGGGCTGTCGGCATTCATCCCCACGATGGCGGCGCTGCACGCGCGCGCGCGCTCCGGCGACGGCAGCGTCTGGGACGCCAACGTCCACGAGGCCGAGATCGCGCTCGCCGAATTCCAGGCCACCGAGGGGCACGGCGCGGGCACGCGCCAGCCGCGCGGCGGCATCAACCGCTTCACCCCCACCTATCCGATGGGCGTGTACCGCTGCCGCAGCGGCTGGCTCGGCATCACGGTCGTCACGCCGCACCAGTGGGCCGCGCTGTGCGAGCTGCTGCACATGCAGGAGCTCGCCCACGACCCCGGCTACGCGATGGGCCCCGAGCGGCTGGAGCATGCCGACACGCTCGAGCCGCGGCTGATCGCGGCCTTCCGCGAACGCACCGCGCAGGAGTGGTTCGAGGAGGGGCTGCGCATGAAGCTGCCCTTCGCGATCGTCCCGGAGATGCACGAGCAGCTCGCCACGCAGGTGTTCCGCGACCGCGGCGTGATCGTGCCCATCCGCGTGGGTGCGCGCACGGTGGAGGCGCCTGGGTCGCCGCTGCACCTGAACCGCACGCCGCCGCAGTCCGGCGGCGCCATGCCCGCGCTCGACGACGGCGGGGCCGCGGGCGGCGTCTGGCGCAGCCCGCGGGCCGACGTTGCATCGCGCACGCTCACGCGGGCCAGCGGCGCGGACATCCGCAGCGCCGTGCCCGGGCCGCTCGCCGGCGTGCGCATCATCGACCTGTCGATGGGCTGGGCCGGGCCGATCTGCACGCGCAACATGGCCGACCTCGGCGCCGACGTGATCAAGGTCGAGGCCTGCGGCTATCACGACTGGTGGCGCGGCACGAGCACGCGCATGTCCGACTTCGAGCAGCAGCTGTACGAGAAGCAGCCGCGCTTCATCGCGCTCAACCACAACAAGCGTGCGATCACGCTCGATCTCACGTCGGCCGAGGGCGCGCGCCTGCTCAAGGAGCTCGTGCGCGGCGCGGACGCCGTCGTCGAGAACTACTCGAGCGAAGTCCTGCCCAAGCTGGGGCTCGACTACGCGCGGCTGCGCGAGGTCAACCCGCAGCTCGTGATGGTGTCGATGGCCGCGTTCGGCGCCACGGGGCCCTGGAGCACCTGCCGCGCATACGGCTCGACCCTCGAGCACGGCTCCGGCGCTGATGACGCACATCGCGCACGGCGACGCCGTCGGCGGACTCAACGCCGCTTCCGCCCTGATGGTGGGGTTGTGGCACCGGCTGCTCACCGGCGAGGGGCAGCACCTGGACCTGTCCCAGGTCGAGTGCATGATGCCGTTCACCGCGCCGTGGGCGATCGAGCAGTCGGCCAACGGCCGGCTCGGGCCCCGGCTCGGCAACCGGCACCCCGATCACGCGCCCCAGG
>JAKJFB010000540.1:300-2372 GCA_022705125.1 Pseudomonadota bacterium | reverse complement strand
CCGGTGCTGGTAGTGATAACGCAGCGGCGAGAGCGTCACCTCGGGCTCTCCCGGCTCGCCATCCCGCAGGATCAGCAGGCCATCGGCCGGCACGCGCTCGGGCAGCACCTCGCCGCGCAGGGCGGTCGCGGGCAGCGCCGAGAGCCGCGCGTGCAGCGCGACGAGGATGGTTTCGCGAGGTGTCATGGGTCGGCCGAGTTGGAAATCGCGTCGAGCACCGGACAATCGGGGACTTCGGCGCCCGAACACCTGGATGCAGTTGTAGCGAGGACGGATTCGATACGCCGAAGATCCGCGATCCTCGCGCGGACATCGGCAAGGTGCCGCTCCGTCCGTTCCTTGACCTCGGCGCAGGTCGGCGCGGCGCCGTCGCCGAGCCCCATCAGCCCGCGGATGTCCTCCATCGAGAACCCGAGTTCGCGGGCGCGCAGGATGAAGCGGAGGCGTGTGGCGTGTGCGGCGGAATAGACCCGGTAGCCGGCGTCCGTGCGGGGCGGGTCGGGCAGCAGGCCGGTCTTCTCGTAATAGCGGATCGTCTCGATGTTGCAGCCGGTCGCCCGGGCCAGGTCGCCGCGTGTGAAGCCGCTCTCGCGCTCGTGATCGGTCATGGGCAAGTTTCCTCTTGAGCCTGTAGTTGCTACAGACCCTACACCCATCGTCAATCACAGACGAGAGGTGCGCGACATGGCGCTGACAGACGACAGAACGGACAGCACGGGCGCGGATCGCCCCGCCCGAAAGGGCTGGCTCGCGGCGGGCGGTGTGGTGGGCGCCTTTCTCGCCTCGGCCTGCTGCATCGGGCCGCTGGTGCTTCTGACTCTCGGCATCTCGGGCGCCTGGATCGGCAACCTGACGGCTCTGGAGCCTTACAAGCCGATCTTCGCCGTGATCGCGCTCGGCTTCATCGCGGCGGGTTTCTGGCAGGTCTATTTCCGCAAGCCAACCGTCTGCGAACCCGGTTCCTACTGCGCAAGGCCAGCATCGGCGCGCATCACCAAGTCGGCTCTCTGGGCCTCCCTGATCCTCGTTCTCGCAGCCCTCACCATCGACTGGTGGGCCCCGCTTCTCTACTGACCCCGAAAGGACATCCACATGAAGAAGATCCTTGCACTCGCCTTGTTCGGCCTGACCGCCGTTGTGCCGATCACCGCCATCCCTGTTGCCGCGCAGACCGTCGCCGCCGAGCAGACCGTCACCTTCGCGGTGGACAACATGACCTGCGCGCTCTGCCCAGTCACCGTGAAGCGTGCGATGGAGGGCGTCGCGGGCGTGCGCGCCGTCGAGATCGACTTCGATGCCCGCACCGCCACGGTGATCTTCGACACCGCCGCGACGAGCGCCGACGCCATCGCGACCGCGTCGGCCAATGCAGGCTACCCGGCGCGTGTCGCGGGCTGACGAGATGACCGAGCAGTCCGACCGCAAGCTGATCGCGACAGGGATCGTCGGCACCGTCATCGCGGCGCTCTGCTGCTTCACTCCGGTGCTGGTGGTGCTTCTGGGTGCCGTGGGCCTGTCGGCCTGGCTGGGTTGGCTCGACTACGTTCTGCTGCCCGCGCTCGCCTTTTTCGTCGCGCTGACCGTGTACGCGGTCTGGAGACGGCAGCGGCGCCAGACCACTCGAACGGATGGATGACTTGATGAAAGACGATTGCTGCGCGCCCAAGGGCGATTTCGACCTTGCCGTGATCGGCGCCGGATCGGCCGGGTTCTCGGCCGCGATCACCGCCGCCGAGGGAGGCAAGCGCGTCGCGCTGATCGGCCATGGCACCATCGGCGGGACCTGCGTGAACGTGGGCTGTGTGCCCTCCAAGACGATGATCCGGGCCGCGGAAGCCCTGCACGGTGCGCAGACAGCACATCGGTTCCCGGGCCTGAACAGCGAGGCGCAGGTCGCCGACTGGTCGGCGCTGATTGCGGCCAAGGACGATCTTGTCGCGACACTGCGCCAGAAGAAGTACGCCGATCTGCTGCCGGGCTACGGCGGTGTGACCTATCTCGACGAGGGTCCGGCGCGTCTCGTCCTCGGCGGGGTCGAGGTCGGCGGGCGCAGGATCACGGCTCCCAAGGTG
>JAKJFB010000540.1:0-257 GCA_022705125.1 Pseudomonadota bacterium | reverse complement strand
CCGCCGTGCCCGACATCCCTGGGATCCAGGACGCACCAACGCTCGACAGCACGTCGCTGCTGGAGCTGGACCGGTTGCCCGAAAGCCTGATCTTCCTCGGCGGCGGCTACATCGGCGTGGAGCTGGCGCAGATGATGGCGCGGATGGGCACCCGCGTCACCATTGTCTGCCGCTCGCGCCTGCTGCCGCGCACAGAGCCGGAGGTGTCCCGGGCGCTGACGGAGACGCTGCGCGCCGAGGGCGTCGCGGTTGTCGAT
>JAKJFB010000053.1 GCA_022705125.1 Pseudomonadota bacterium | reverse complement strand
GGTGGGGTCGAAGCGCGAAGCGCGCGCCCCACCGCCAGCTCACGGATACATCCCCGCCGCCCGCAACTTGAGCGTGCACAGCGCCACCAGCAAGTCCAGCGTCGGCGTTGCCACGCCCTTTTCGCGCGCCATCGCCAGCGGCGCGCGGAACATCGCTTCCAGCTCCGGCTTGCGGCCCGCTGCGACGTCCTGCCCGATGCTGGGCACGTGCGGCAATTTCCGCGTGGCCTCGATGGACCGGCTCACCGTGACGGGGCAACCCATGGCGGCGGCGATCGCTTCCACCTCGTCCTGGATGCGAAACCGTGCCTGCACGCACGCCTCTTCGGCATAGAGCGCCGCGAGCGAGACGGGGGCGAGCACCGCGAGCGGGCCCGAGCCGAGATTGAGCGCGAGCTTCTGCCAGATCGCATCGCGGATGCGCGGGGTCGCCTCCGCTGGCAGCCCCGCCGCCTTGAACAACTCGGCGATCGCCATGAGGCGCGGCGACATCGAGCCATCGGGTTCGCCGAACACCATCGTGCCGTTCTTCCCCGCGAGCTTCACCACGCCAGGTTCGACCACCGTGCACGGGCTCGACGTGACGCCGCCGACCGCGCGCTGCGGTCCGACTGTGTTCCACAACACGTCCCCCGGGTCGAGCTCGGGAATCCGCTTGCCTTCGTCCGCATTCCCCTGCCCGTGGAAGTACCACCACGGGATGCCGTTCTGCAGGAACACGGCCGGCGTGTCCCTGCCGAGCAATGCGGTGATGGCCGGCGCGGACGCGGTGAGCGCGGTCTGCTTGACGGTGACCAGCACCGCATCCTGCTCGCCCAGTTCGCGCGGGTCGTCGCTCGCGCGCACGTTCGCACGCACCACGCCGTCTGGCGTGTGCAGTTCGAGCCCGCGCGCCCGCACCGCCTGCAGCGTGGCGCCGCGCACGAGCACGCTCACGTCGGCGCCGGCGCGCGCGAGCATCACGGCGATGTTCCCCCCGACGGCGCCGGCCCCGAAGACGCAGACGCGCATCGCACGCATGGCGGTCACTCGCGCCACGACGGATCGTCGCGATCCAGCTGGCGCAGCAGCGCCGACCATTCGCGCTGGCCGTTCCAGTTGCCCAGGCTCGCCTCGCTGCCCTTGCGGTCCGTCACCGTGGGCGGCGCGAGAATGCGCGCGGTCTTCGCAACAGCCTCGGGGCTCGGCATGTGCAGCGGCGTGTTCGCCGCGAGGAAGTCCACCTGCACCTTGCAGGCCGTCTCCAGCCGCTGCATGAGCAGGAACGTCTCGGCCACGCTGCGCCCGCAGGTGAGCAGGCCGTGGTTGCGCAGGATCATCACGTCCTTGTCGCCGAGGTGGCGGGCGAGCTTCTCGCGCTCGGCCTCGTCGACCGCCGGCCCCTCGAACGCGTGATACGCGATGCGGTCATGGAAGCGCAACGCCCCCTGCGTCGCGGGCATCAGGCCGCACTCCATCGTCGCGACCGCCATGCCCGCGCGCGTGTGCGTGTGCAGCACGCAGGCAATGTCGTGCCGCGCGGAATGGATCGCGCTGTGGATCACGTAGCCGGCCTGGTTCACCTCGTACGGCACGTCCCCGGGCTTGTCGACCACGTTGCCCGCCAGGTCGATCTTGTAGAGGCACGACGCCGTGATCTCCTCGTACAGGTAGCCGAAGGGGTTGATGAGGATGTGGCCCGCCTCACCCGGCACGCGCACGGTGATGTGGTTGTAGATCAGGTCCGCCATGCCGTAGCGCGCGACCAGGCGGTAGCACGCGGCAAGGTCGAGGCGGGCCTGCCATTCGGCGTCCGAAATGCGTTGGCGGATCGTCAATGTGTTCTCCTACTTCCCTGTGAGCTCGGCCTGCACGCTCGGCGAATGCCGGCTCGTGTGCAGCTCCACCAGCTTTTCCAGCAGCTGCATGAACTGCCTGCGTTCTTCGGGCGGCAGGGGGCCCAGCAGCACGTCGCGGCTTTCGTGCGCGGCGCGGTCGGCGGCTTCCAGCACGCGCAAACCTTCCGGTGTCAGGAAGAGCAGGCGGGCGCGCCGGTCGTTCGGGTCGACCTCGCGCATCACGAGGCCCTTGGCCTCGAGCCGGTCGATCACGCCCGTCATCGTGGGGCGGTCGTAGTCGATCAGCGCGGCCAGGCGCGTGGCGTCCAGGCCGGGCGAATCGTTGATCGCCACGAGGGCGGCGAACTGGATCGACGTGAGGTTCAGCGGCGTGAAGTGCTCCGCCACGATCGCCACGGCGAACTAGTTCGCGCAGCGCAGGAGGAAGCCCGGGGACCTGCGCATCTTCTTGACGTTTGTGATGGGCATGGGGGCAGTGTACGGGCAGGCTTGCGATTTGTGATCGATGAATATATGATCCATGCAACACATATTTGGTCAACCAAAAGAACTTCCCAACCATAGAGAGCCAGGAGACGAATTGAAGACTCCCATCTGCGAGCGCCTCGGCTGCGAGGTGCCCATCTTCGCCTTCACGCACTGCCGCGACGTCGTGGTCGAGGTCACCAAGGCCGGCGGCTTCGGCGTGCTGGGCGCGGTCACGCACTCGCCCGAACAGCTCGAGCGCGAACTCAAGTGGATCGACGAGCACGTGGGCGGCCGGCCCTACGGCGTGGACGTGCTCATTCCCGTCGTCTACGACCGCGAGGCCGAAGCATCGACCGAGGAGGTGATCGACCTCATCCCCGCCGAGCAGAGGCAGTTCGTCGACAAGCTGCTGGATGCGGAAGGCGTGCCCCCGCTGTCCGCCGACGACGCGGCCGAAGCGCGCCGCGAGCTGATCGGGCGCGGGCGCAACACCACGCCGCTGGGCGCGCGCAGGCTGATCGACGTGGCGCTGCGCCACCCGCAGGTCAAGCTGGTGGTCAGCGCCCTGGGTGCGCCGCCGAAGGAACTGGTCGACGAGCTGCACGGCCGCGGCATCCTCGTCGGCTCGCTGTGCGGAAAGGCCGAGCACGCGAAGGCGCAGCGCGCGGTGGGCGTGGACATCATCGTCGCGCAGGGCACCGAAGCCGGCGGCCACACGGGGCAGATCGCCACCATGGTGCTCGTGCCGCAGGTGGTCGATGTCGCCGGCCCCGACATCGCGGTGCTCGCCGCCGGCGGCATCAGCCGCGGCAGGCAGATCGCGGCAGCCTTTGCGCTCGGCGCGCAGGGCGTGTGGACCGGAACGATCTGGCTGGGCACGCGCGAGAGCGAGCTCACGCCCATGGAAAAAGAGGTGCTTTTCAAGGCGAAGTCCGAAGACGCCGTGCAGCGCAAGTGGATGACGGGGAAGACCGTTCGCATGATCCGCAGCAAGGCCTCGGAAGCGTGGGAACAGCCCGGTGCGCCCAGGCACCTGAAGCCGCCGCTGCAGAACATCCTGTACCTCGGCGCGCGCATCCGCATCGAGAAGGCGCATCGCGACGACCTGTGCTCGTTCCCCGCCGGGCAGGTCGTCGGGAACATGAAGGAAGAGACCTCCGTGCGCCAGGTCATGCAGGACCTGATGCAGGAGTACATCGACACCGCCGAGCGCATCTCTCCCTTGATCAACCTCTGAAAGCACAGATGGACAAGACACGCATCCCCGTCATCGTCGGCACCGGCCAGGTCACCGACACCACTTCGAAGCCCGAAGAGGGCCGTTCGCCGCTGCAGCTGATGCACGACGCGGTCAAGCTCGCCGCGGCGGACAGTGGCGCGCAGGACCAGGGCGCCGCACTGCTGCGCGGGCTGGACTCCGTCACGGTGATCCGCCTGTTTGCCGACACGCTGCCGCGTTTCGCATCGCCCTTCGGCAAGCTCGCGAATGCGCCGTGGTCCATCGCGCAGCGCGTGGGCGCGGCGAACGCCACGGACCTCGTGTGTCCCCCGCAAGGCGGCGATTCGCTGGTGATGCTCGCGCGCGCGTGCGAACGCATCGCGCAGGGAGAGTCGCAGGCGGCGCTGGTCGTGGGCGGCGAGGCGCTGCGCACCGAGCTCGCGGCCAAGCGCGCTGGTCTGCAGCTGCAGTGGGGCGAGGACGCCCCCACCACGCCCAACCAGCTCACGGGCGTGAGATCGTTCCGGTCCACACGCCCTGAGGACATGTACACCAAGGCCGAAGAGAAGCACGGCATGCGCTCGGCCATCGCAATGTACGCGCTCATCGGGCAGGCCCTGCGCCACGCCGCGGGGCAGACGGTCGACCAGTACCGCGAAGCCAGCGCCAAGCTCTTTGCACGCTTCGCCGCCGTGGCCAGGGACAACCCGCTCGCCACGCGCCGCAAGGGGTACAGCGCCGAGCAGATCGCCGAGGTGAACGCGGAGAACCCCTTCGTGGGCTTCCCGTACACCAAGCTCATGACGGCCAGCGCCTTCGTCGACCAGTCGGCCGCGTTCATCGTGGTGTCCGAAGCGCGTGCCGACGAGCTCGGCATCCCGCAGGACAAGCGCGTGTACCTGCACGGCGAAGCGCATGCGCACGACACGTGGTTCGTGAGCGACCGCGAGCGCCTCGACCAGTCGCCCGCGATGCGCCTGACCTCGCGCGCCGCTCTGGCGCAGGCGGGCAAGACCATCGCCGACGTGGATGTGTTCGACATCTACAGCTGCTTCCCGTCGGTAGTGCAGATCGCCTGCAAGGAGCTGGGCATCTCGCCCGACGACAAGCGCGGCCTCACCGTCACGGGCGGCCTGCCGTACTTCGGCGGACCGGGCAACAACTACGTGACGCACGCCATCGCCGAGATGGTGCAGCGCGTGCGTGCGAAGCCCGGCGCCTATGGCCTCGTCATGGCCAACGTCGGCCTCGTCACCAAGGCGGCGGTCGGTCTGTTTTCCACCGAGCGGCCGAACAAGCCCTTCATGCGCGCGGATTCCGACGCCATCCAGCGCGAGATCGACGCGCAGACCAAGGTGCGCTTCACCGAGGCACCGCAGGGTGACGCGACCATCGAGACCTATGCCGTGCTGCACGGCAAGAACGGTCCCGAAAGCGGCGTGCTGCTCGGGCGCCTGGCTGCTACGGGCGAGCGCTTCGTCGCGAACACGCCCGCCGATGCGGCAACGCTCGCGAAGCTGGAGCAGGTCGAAGGCATCGGGCTGCCCGGCACCGTGACGCAGGTGGACGGCCGCAACGTGTTCACGCCGCGCTTCGGATAAACGCGATGGCGGCACCGGACACAGGCCTCGCACGCCTCTTCAACCCGCGGTCCGTCGCGCTCGTGGGCGCGACCGACCGCTCCACGTGGTCGAAGATGGCCTTCGACAACCTGAAGCTGCTGGGCTTCGAGGGGAAGGTCCATCTCGTCAACCGCAGCGGCGGCGTCGTGCATGGGCAGCAGTCGTTCAAGACGGCAGTCGACATCGGCGAGAGCGTCGACGTCGCGCTGCTCATGGTGCCCAACCCCGCGATGGAGGACGCACTGCGCGACCTGGGCGCCGCGGGCATCCGCCACGCCGTGGTGCTCGCCGGCGGCTTCGCGGAAACCGGCAGCGAAGGCCGCACGATGCAGGAGCGCATGGTCGCCACGGCGCGTGAACTCGGCATCACGCTGCTGGGGCCCAACTGCCTGGGCTTCATCAACTTCACGACCGGCGCGGTGTGCTGGACGGGCGCCATGCGCACGCCACCCCTGAAGGGCGGCATCAGCATCGTGTCGCAAAGCGGCGCGGTCGCCACCGTGATGAAGCACTTCGCGCACCAGCACGGCGTAGGCATGAACGTGGTCGCCGCCACCGGCAACGAGGCAATGCTGGGCCTGGCCGAATGCGTGGACTACCTCGTGGACGACGAGAGCACGAAGGTGATCGCGGTGTTCGCGGAGACGGTGCGTGACACGCGCCTGTTCCGCGCCGCCGCCGAGCGCGCGCTCGCGAAGGCCAAGCCGATCGTGGTGCTCAAGGTGGGCCGCTCCGACATCGCGACGCAGGCTGCGCAGTCGCACACGGGCTCGCTCGTGGGCGACGACAGCGTGTTCGACGGCGTGTGCCGCCAGCTCGGGCTGGTGCGCGTGCGCAGCATCGAGGAGCTCGTGTTCACCGCGGCGCTGCTCGAGAAAACCGGCGTGCTGGCCGAAGGCGGGGTCGCGGTGCTGTCGTCCTCGGGCGGCATGGGCGAGCTGGCCGCGGACTATGCGCAGCTGGAAACACTGCGCCTGCCCGCCTTGTCGAATGAAACGCTCTCGGCGCTGCGCGAGATCCTTCCGCCGATGGCCACACCCGCCAACCCGCTGGACCTGACGGGCGCAGTCGTCAACGATTGGGCGCTCTTCACCCGCTGCATGGATGCGATGCAGCGCGATCCGGCCGTCTCCGTGCTGGTCTGCGTGGCCGACGTGCCCACGGCGAACAACAACGACTGGGCGCCGTTTGCGGTGGGAACGCTGCAGGCCATCGGGCAGTTCAAGCCGGACGGACGCGCGCGCTACCTCGTGGTGAGCAACACGGTGAAGGCGGTGTCGGACAAGAGCCGCGAAGAAGTGGAGAAGGCGCAGATTCCGTACCTCGCCTGCGGGCTGGACATCGCGTTGCGCGCGTTGCGCTACGCCGCGGACTGGTCCCGGATGTCCCGCAGTGCAGGGGGCGAGCGCGCGGCACGCGCCTTGCCGGGTGCGGCGTCGACGGCAGGCGCCGACTTGCCGCAATCCGAGCGCGAAACGGTGGACTACCTCAAGCGCTTCGGCGTCCCCGTGGTTCCCCAGGTGCTCGCCACCGACGCGAAGCAGGCCGTCGCCGCGGCGCGCGACATGAACGGCCCGGTCGTCCTCAAGATCGCCTCGCCGGACATCGCGCACAAGACCGAGGTCGGCGGCGTCGTGCTCAACCTGCAGGGCGACGACGCGGTCGAAGCGGCGTTCCGCAGGATCATGGACGCGGCCGCCTCCGCGATGCCGAAGGCACGGCTCGACGGCGTGATCGTTTCGCCCATGCGCAAGGGCGGCATCGAGCTCTTCACGGGCGTGCGCGTCGACGCCCAGTGGGGCCCCGTCATCGCGCTCGGACTGGGCGGCGTGTGGATCGAGGCGCTGCAGGACGTGAGCCTGCGCCTCCTGCCCGTGACGCCAGCCGACGTGGAACAGATGGTGTCCGAGCTGCGCGGCGCGAAGCTGCTGCAAGGCTTTCGCGGCGCGCCGCCGGTCGATGTCGCGAAGCTCGCCGACGCCGTGGCGCGCATCGGCGACGCCGCGCTCGCGCTCGGCGCCACGCTGGACACGCTGGAAGTCAACCCGCTGCTCGCCGACGGCGCGCGCATCGAGGCACTCGATGCCCTCGCCACCTACAACCACTGAAAGAGACACACCATGGCCATCACGCAACGCGAGTTCTGCACCGTCGAGAAAGACGGACACCTCACCATCGTCACGATCAACCGTCCCGACGTGATGAACTCCACGCACTACGAGGCGGACCTCGAACTCGACCAGGTGTGGGACGAGTTCGCAGAGGACCCCGAGCAGTGGGTCGGCATCATCACCGGCGCGGGCGACCGCGCGTTCAGCACCGGCAACGACCTGAAGATGCACGCCAAGCGCGGCGTGCGGCAGATTCCCAAGGGCGGCTTCGCCGGCCTGACCACGCGATTCGACCTGGACAAGCCCGTCATCGCCGCGGTGAACGGCATCGCCATGGGCGGTGGCTTCGAGCTCGCGCTGGCGTGCGACCTCGTCATCGCGGCGGAGAACGCGTTCTTCGCCTTGTCCGAGCCGCGCGTGGGCCTGTCGGCACTCGCGGGGGGCGTGCAGTACCTGCCGCGCGCCATCGGCCTGCCGCGCGCCATGGGCATCCTGCTCACGGGGCGCCGCGTGCCGGCGAAAGAGGGCTACGAACTCGGCTTCGTCACCGCGGTGGCGCCGGCAGGCGGCGCGATGGAAGAGGCGCGCAAGTGGGCCGCGCAGATGCTGGAGTGCTCGCCGCTCGCGCTGCGCGCCACCAAGGAAGTCGCGCGCAAGACCATGCTGGGTGAGGACTTCGAGCGCAAGCTGGTGGACGCGCGCGAGTTCCCGGCGGCCAAGCGCCTGCGCACCAGCAACGACTACGTCGAAGGCCCGCGCGCCTTCGCCGAGAAGCGCAAGCCGAACTGGACCAACACATGAGCGAGGCCCTTCCCCTGGTGGAGAGCGAGGACCTCGTCCTCGTGCGCGATTCGGCGCGCGGCCTGCTGCAGGACGCCTGGCCCGCATCGCGCGCCGTCGCCGCTGCGAAGGACGCGGCCGCGCTGAAGGACATGTGGCGCAAGGCCGCGCTGCAGGGCTGGACTGCGCTCGCGCCGTCGCAGGACGAGATGGGACTTGCCGCGTCCATCGTGCTGATGCAGGAACTCGGCCGTGCGGCCTGCCCGCTGCCGCTGGCGGATGCGGTGCTCGCGAACGCGGTGCTCGCCCAGGCGCAGGGCGAGGCGGCCGCGCAACTGCTGGCAAGCGTGCAGTCGGGCGAGGCCATCGTCGCGTGGGCGGCCGATCCGCACGGCGGCAGGGTGACGGATGGGGCCACACTCGATGGCACCGTCTCCTTCGTCGAGCACGGCGCCATCGCCACGCACTTTCTCGTCGCGACCGGCAAAGGCGAAATCGCGATCGTGCCGCGCGAGGCCGCGGGGCTCGCGATCGATGCCACGCCCGGCCTGAACGTGCCGCCCCTGTCGCAGCTGCGCTTCACGCGGGTGGACACGTTCCAGCGCGTCACCACGTCGTTCGACGTCGGCACGCTCACGCCCCTGATGCGCCTGCTGCTTGCAGCACGCGCCACGGGTTCGGCGGGCTATGGCCTGGAGCTGCTGACCGACTACGCCAAGGTGCGCTCGCAGTTCGGCCACAAGATCGGCAGCTACCAGGCCATCCAGCACAAGCTCGCGAACTGCTTCACCAGCGTGGAGATCTGCCGGCTCGCGCTCGTCGCGGCGGGCCGTGCATCGCAGCACGAGCGCGCCTACAGCGCCGCCGTCGCGGCCGCGAATGCGGGCCAGCTGCTGCGCGACGTGGTGCGCGAACTGCATCACGGCTTCGGCGGCATTTCGTTCTGGGACGAGCACGAGCTGCCGCGCCACTTCCGCCGCATCCACGGCGACCTCACGCGGCTCGGTGGCGTGCAGCAGGCCCGGCGCGACGTCGCGGCCCTGCTGCTCGAACGCGGCGCCGTCCCCGACATGGCGCTCACGCCGGCGGCCGATGCCTTCCGCGCCGAGGTGCGCGAGTGGCTGGCGCACAACTGGGACCATGCCTATCCGCCCGAAACGTATGCGCTCCCGGTGAATCACCGCAAGGCGCGTCAGGACTTCAGCCGCAAGGTGGGCGCCAAGGGCTGGCTCGGCGTCAACTGGCCCAAGGCCTACGGCGGACAGGGACGCACGGCCTTCGAACATCTCGCCTTCGAGGAGGAGATGGCCTACGCGGAGGCGCCCGTCACCTTCCACAACACCTCGGCCAACATGATCGGCCCGACGCTCGTCATCCACGGCAGCGACGCGCAGAAGGCGTTCTTCCTGCCCGGCATCGCGCGCGGCGACATCTCGATCGCCCTCGGCTACAGCGAGCCGGACCACGGCTCCGACCTCGCGGGCATCAGAACATCCGCGAAGCGCACCGAGGACGGCGGCTGGGTGGTGAACGGTCAGAAGATATTCACGTCGACCGCCGGGTTCTCGCAATACGTGTGGCTGGCCGCGCGCACCGACCCGGCCAACCAGCGGCACGGCGGCATCAGCGTCTTCCTTGTGCCGCTGGACACGCCCGGCATCACGATCCAGCCCATGAGCGGCCTCAACGGCCACCGCGCGAACGTGGTGTTCTTCGATGACGTGAAGCTGCCCGCCGACGCGCTCGTCGGGCCGGAGAACGGCGGCTGGAAGCTCATCACCGATGCACTCGCCTTCGAGCGCGTGACGCTGGGCGCGATCGGCGCACGTGCGCGGGGTTACTTCGACAAGCTGCTCGCGCACGTGAAGGCCGACGCTTCGCTGCGCAGCGACCCGCTGGTGCTCGACCGCATCGGCGGGCTGGGCGCGGAGATCGAGGCGTCGCGCCTGCTCGCCGTGCGCACCGCGCAGGTGGTGGAGCAGGGCGAGGTGCCGCTGTGGCAGGCCGCCATGCTGAAGGTGTACGCGAGCGAGCTGATGGAGCGCCTGTCCGAGACGGCGTTCGACCTGCTCGGCCCCGGCGCCACGCTCGCCGAGGGCGCGCAAGGCGCGCTGTGCGACAGCGTGTTCGAGTACGGCGTGCGCGATGCGCTGCTTTACACGATCGGTGGCGGCACCAACGAGATCCAGCGCACCCTGATCGCGCTGCGAGGGCTGGACCTGCCTCGTTGATCCGGCTGTTTCATTCCAACTAGATCCTCATCCTGGAGACTCTCTCATGCAAGGCTTCCGACGTTCCCTCTTGCTGGCGGCATCGCTGCTGGCGCTCGCGCCCCTCGCGCCTCTCGCCCACGCGCAAGGCTTCCCCACGAAGCCGATCAAGATCGTCTTCACGTACGCGCCCGGCGGCACGGGTGACGTGATCGCGCGCACGCTTGCCACGTCGATGAGCGAGCTGCTCGGCCAGCCGGTGGTGGTGGAAAACAAGACCGGCGCTTCCGGCGCCATCGGCACCATGGCCGTGAAGCAGGCACCCCCTGACGGCCATACGCTGCTGGTGACGACCATCGGCACCGTCGTGCTGGCGCCGATGGTGACCAAGGACGCGAGCTTCGACCCGGTCAAGGGCCTCACGCCGATCGCCAACCTCGCAATGGCGCCAATGGTTCTGCTCGTGCACCAGAGCGTTCCCGCCAACGACTTCCCGGGCTTCGTCACGTGGGCGAAGCAGCAGGCCAAGGGCGTGGACATCGCCGTCGCCGGCCCTACGCCGGAGGTGGCGACCGCGCTGCTCGCGCAGCAGGCCAAGCTCAATCTCGTGACCGTGCCTTTCCGCGGCTACGGCCCCGCGCTGCAGTCGGTGCTGGCCGGCGACACCAAGGTCATCTTCATGATGCCGTCGGTGCAGATGATGGAGTTCATCAAGCAGGGCAAGCTCAAGGTGATCGGCGTGACGAGCGCGCAGCCCAGCCCCGCGGTGCCTGGCGCGGTGCCGCTCAACAAATTCGTGCCGGGCTATGTGCAGGACATCAACTTCGCGCTGTGGGCGCCGCCCGGCACGCCGGCCGACGTGGCCGCCAAGCTGACCGAGACCGTGCGCAAGGGCCTGTCGGCACCGGGCATGGCCGAGAAGTTCGTCGCGTTCTCCGTGCCGCTTGCAGTGGCCGGGCCCGATGAAGTGACCCGCATCACCACGCGCGAGTCGAACAACATCAAGAAGATCATGGAAACCGTGCCGATCAAGTTCGAGTGAGGTCGACCCACCCCCGAAGCGCCTGCGGCGCTACCCCCTCAAGGGGTCGCCCCCAGCGGACCGGCAAAGCCGGATCCGCGGCGGCACTGGAAACACGTAACGAAAGCCTCCTATGAACGTGCGTACCTTTCTCAAGACCATCATGGAAACGACAACCGTCAAGTTCGGGGAATGACGATGCAGATGAATCGACGCAACGCCCTGGCGGCTGCCGTTCCTGGCGCATGGGCGCAGGACCGCTATCCGAGCCGCCCCATCCGCATCATCGTGACGAACGCCGCCGGCGGCGCATCGGACATGATCGCGCGCATGATCGGCACGGGCCTGACCGCTGCACTGGGGCAGACCGTCACCGTCGAAGGCCTTGTGGAGCGCAAGTGGATCGAGGCTGGCGCCGGACTGGTGGAACTGTCGATGCAGTCACGCACGGAACGCGGCGTGACCGTGGGCCCGGGCCGCG
>JAKJFB010000539.1 GCA_022705125.1 Pseudomonadota bacterium | reverse complement strand
CCGCGGCGAAGTACGGGCCGAAGCGGTAGCCGACGTGCGCCGCGAAGCCGGCGTCCTCCTCGCCGCTGTCGTAGGAGTGGTAGTAGTCGTAGCAGCAGTCGTAGTAGTAATCGTCGTCGTCCTCGACGCTCACGTTGGTCCAGCCGGCACCGCCGCCCAGGTAGAATCCGCCCGGCGCCTGGGCGAGCGCCGGTGCCGCGGCGGCGATCGCCAGAACCGCCGCGACGAGCGAAAGACGTGTACGTATGTCCATGATCTACCTCCTGCGGGGAAGGATGGGGGGGCACCCGCGTGCTCCCCCGTGCATGGTAACGACCGTTCGAGCCGCCGTCGAAGCCGGATCTACACGATGCCGAGTGCGCCGCCGACGCGGGTGAAGGCGGCCACCGCGCGCTCGAGGTGCTCGCGCGTGTGCGCCGCCGAGATCTGCACGCGGATGCGCGCCGCATCGCGCGCCACCACCGGGTACGAGAAAGCGACCACGTAGATGCCCTCGGCGAGCAGCCGCTCCGCCATCTGCGCCGCCAGCCGCGCATCGCCGATCATCACCGGCACGATCGGGTGCCCGCCGCCCGCGAGGCGGAAACCAGCCGCCGCCATCGCGGCCCTGAACCACGCGCTGTTCTCGTGCAGGCGTTGGCGCAGCCCGTTGCCGGACTCGAGCATTTCGAGCACCTTCAGCGAGGCGGCGACGATGGGCGGCGCCAGCGAATTCGAGAACAGGTAGGGCCGGCTGCGCTGGCACAGCAGCTGCACGATCTCGCGCCGGCCCGAGGTGTAGCCGCCCGAGGCGCCGCCGAGCGCCTTGCCCAGCGTGCCGGTGATGATGTCCACGCGCCCCGTCACGCCGCAGTGCTCCGGCGTGCCGCGTCCGCGCGCGCCGATCACGCCGACCGCGTGCGAATCATCGACCATCACCAGCGCATCGTAGCGCGCGGCGATGTCACAGATCGCGTCGAGGCGCGCGATGATGCCGTCCATCGAGAACACGCCGTCGGTCGCGACCAGCTTGAAGCGCGCGCCCTCGGCATCGGCCTGGCGCAGCTGGCGCTCGAGATCCTCGAGATCGTTGTTGGCGTAGCGGTAGCGGCGCGCCCTGCTCAGACGGATGCCGTCGATGATCGAGGCATGATTCAGCGCGTCCGAGATCACCGCGTCCTGCTCACCGAGCAGGGTCTCGAACAGGCCGCCGTTGGCGTCGAAGCAGGAGGAATACAGGATGGTCTCCTCGGTGCCGAGGAAGGCGCTCAGCCCCTCCTCCAGCTCGCGGTGCAGCGTCTGCGTGCCGCAGATGAAGCGCACCGAGGCCATGCCGAAGCCGAAGCGCTCCAGTCCCTCGCGCGCGGCGGCGATCAGCGCGGGGTGGTTCGCGAGCCCGAGGTAGTTGTTGGCGCAGAAGTTGATCACCTGCCCACCGCCGGCCACGCGTATCACCGCGTCCTGCGGCGTCGCGATCTGGCGCTCGTGCCGGGTCAGGCCCTCACACTCGATCTGCGCGAGCTCGCCTGCCAGATGATCGAGGAATGCGCGCGACATGCCCTAGCCTCCGTAGCTGCGGCGCAGCTCGTCGCCGATGATCGCGATGCCGGCCCGAACGCGCTCCTCGTCCTGCGCATAGCTCAGGCGCAGGCACTCGTCGCGGTGCTCCCAGGGGCCGACGAGGCCGGGGAAAAAGTCGCGCCCGGGCACCACCAGCACCCCGCGCTGCTTCAGGCGCTGGTACAGCGCGTGGCTTCCGCCGGGGATGCCCTCGCACCAGAGCCACAGGAACATCGCCCCCTCGGGCGTGTGGATGTGGCACGGCAAGCCGGCGATCTCGTGGCGCAGTGCCTCGAGCGCGCGCGCGGCCTTGTCGCGGTAGAAGGGACCGATGTGCTCGCGCGCCAGCGCAAGCAGCTCGCCGTGATCGAGCAGCGCGGTCGCCAGCGCGGGCCCCGCGTTGCCGCAGGCGAGGCTCAGGATCGTGTTCGCGCGCGCATAGGCCGCGACGATCTCCTCGCGCGCCACGATGATCCCGGTGCGCAGCCCCGGCAGCCCCAGCTTCGACAGACTGAGCACCACCACCGTGTTGTCGTTCCAGTGTGGCGTGGCCCCCGTGAACAGCATGTGCGGGAACGGCGTGCCGTAGGCGCCGTCGATGATCAGCGGTATGCCCTGCGCGCGCGCCAGCGCATCCAGGCGCGCGATCTCCGCGTCGCCGAGCACGTTGCCCGTCGGATTGGTCGGGCGCGACACGCAGATCGCGCCAATCTCCTCGACGATCCGCTCGAAGTCGCCGGGCGTCGCCAGGATCGTCTCCATGCGTGCCCGGAAGAGCGCCTCGACCGCCGGGATGTGGGCCGGGTTGCCGCCCCCGAGCATGAGCATCTCGCGTCCGCCC
>JAKJFB010000538.1 GCA_022705125.1 Pseudomonadota bacterium | reverse complement strand
ACACACCCGGTGCTCAGCCGCACGGGCGTGTGGCAAAAACCCGTGCTGCTCGGGGTGATCGATGACCACTCGCGTCTTGCCTGCCACCTGCAGTGGTATCTGGCCGAGACGGCCGAGACCTTCGTGCACGGGCTCTCGCAAGCGCTGCAGAAGCGCGCGTTGCCGCGTGCGCTGATGACCGACAACGGCGCACCGATGCTGGCCGCCGAGGTCACGGCCGGGCTGCACACGCTCGGCATCGTGCACGAGACCACGCTGCCGTACTCGCCCTACCAGAACGCCAAGCAGGAGTCGTTCTGGGGGCGCGTCGAGGGGCGGCTGATGCCTATGCTCGAGGGCGAGCCGGCGCTCACACTGGAACTGCTCAACCGGGCGACCCAGGCCTGGGTCGAGCAGGAATATCACCGTACCGAGCACAGCGAGATCGGCGCCACGCCGCTCGCGCGCTATCTGGCCGGCCCCAACGTGCGCCGCGACTGTCCCGCCCCCACGGTGCTCGCCGACGCGTTCCGCATCGAGGTACCACGGCGCCAGCGGCGTGCCGACGGCACCGTGACCCTGCACGGGCAGCGCTTCGAGATCCCGTCGCGCTACCACGCGATGGCCGTGGTGCACCTGCGCTACGCGCGCTGGGACCTGACCCGGGTCGATCTCGTCGATCCGCACTCCGGCGCCGTGCTGTGCCCGATCACCCCGCTCGACAAGTCCGCCAACGCCGAGCGTACGCGCCGGCCGCGCACACCGAGCGCGGTCGATCTATCTCCGCTGCCGCCTGCTGGCATGGCGCCACTGCTCACCCAGTTGCTCGCCGACTACGCCGCCACCGGCTTGCCCCCGGCCTATCTGCCTGCCCCTCATTCCGCCGCTTCCACCGCTGTCACTGCCGAACAGGACCTCGCATGAACACCAAACTGCTCGCCCTCTACGGGCTCAAGTGGCACCCCTTCACGACCGAGGTGCCCACCGAGGCGATCCATGTGCCGGCGCGCCTCGAGCACTTCTGCTGGCGCATCGAGCACGGCCTGATCGGCGAGGGGGGCTTCGCGATGATCCACGGCGACCCGGGCACGGGCAAAAGCGTGGCGCTGCGTCTGCTGGCCGAGCGCCTGGCACGGCTGCCCGATCTCACCGTCGGGGCGATCACCCATCCGCAGAGCAACCTCGCCGACTTCTATCGCGAGATGGGCGATCTCTTTGGCGTGCCGCTGCGTCCGCACAACCGCTGGGGCGGCTTCAAGGCGCTGCGCGAGGCCTGGTTCGCCCATCTGGAATCGACCCGGCACCGCCCGGTGCTGCTCATCGACGAGGCCCAGGAGATGAGCCCGGCGGTGCTCTCGGAACTGCGCCTGATGGCCAGCGCGAAGTTCGATTCGCAGTCGCTCCTGTGCGTGGTGCTCGCCGGCGACGCGCGCCTGCCCGAGAAGCTGCGCCGCGAGGAGCTCATCCCGCTCGGTTCGCGCATCCGCACCCGGCTCGCCACCGAGGCGGCCAGTCGCGAGGAACTGCTCGCCTGCCTGCAGCACCTCACCAGCGCGGCGGGCAACGCCAGCCTGATGAGCGCCGCCCTCATGCACACCCTGTGCGATCACGCCGTCGGCAACTACCGCATCCTCACCACGATGGCCGCCGAGTTGCTCGCTGTGGCCGCCCACCGCGACCTGCCTCAGCTCGACGAGAAGCTCTACCTCGACGTCTTTGCCCCGCCCGAGACCGTCGCCCCACGCCGTGCGTCGGCCCGGCGCTGACCGCCCACAGGAGTCCCGTCATGCACAACCACCCCCCGAGCGCACCGCTGTCGTGGCCGGAACTGCCCGACGAGACGGCCGTGGCCCTTCAGGGCGTGCTTCACGACTTCGTCATGCTGTTCGAGTCCCACTACCTCGGCCAGATCGAGCGCTACTACCACGAGCGATCGCGCGAGCACCTCGTCGCACCCGACTTCGTCCAGCCCGACCTGTTCCGCTCGGCCTACCCGGACGATCCACCGTTCTGAACTGTCCTCAAGCACAAACGCCGCCCCGCACCATCACCGGGCGGCGTTTCCATTCGACGGCGCACCTCGGCAGGCCATCACGCTACGTGATCATCGGAGCATCAAATCGGGTGACCACACTCACCTGAGCTGATCGAGGAGCATCGGATGGAGCCATACGATTCGTGACTGTTCGTAGCTCTCGTTATCCTTGTCGCTCACGAAGCAGAGGCCCGTCGCACGGTCGATGTCAAAGTGCGCGGGTAGCAGACTCGATACGCCACGCAGTCCGGTTGTCGCGAGCAGGAAAAACGCGACGTAGGCCGTATATGCGTTGTGCCTTTCGACATATTTCACACCGGCTTCTGATGCTAGCTTTGCTACTGCGTTGAGGACGGTGAGGACTGTAG
>JAKJFB010000537.1:2121-2387 GCA_022705125.1 Pseudomonadota bacterium | reverse complement strand
CTCGCGTGCAGCTCGGCAAGCGCACTGCGCGCGTCGAAGCCGGGCAGGTTGAAGTCGGAGAGCACCACGTCCCAGCGCTCGCCGGCGAGCGCCGCGCGCATTCCGGCACCGTCCTCGACGCGGCGATGGCGCAGCGCGAAGCCGGCACGCCGCAGCGCACGCAGGACCAGCAGCGCATCGCTCTCGGAGTCTTCCACCATCAGCACCGCGAGCTCTCGTGGCGCGGGTGCGCTGCGGCTGTCCGCAGGCGAGGGCGAGGGCGTGGA
>JAKJFB010000537.1:0-2111 GCA_022705125.1 Pseudomonadota bacterium | reverse complement strand
CGGGGGAGGGGTCAAGGCGCTCGCCTCATGGGGGCGTTGCGTTCGGTACGGGGGCAGGCGGTCCGGGCAGCAGCGGCAGGGTGAAGCGGAAGCACGCGCCCTCGCCGGGCCCGGCCTCGGCCTCCAGCACGCCGGCGTGACGCTGGATGATACGCTGCACGATCGCCAGCCCGATGCCGGTGCCGGGAAACTCGCGCTGCGAGTGCATGCGCTGGAAGGGCACGAACAGCCGGGCGGCGTGCTTCATGTCGAAGCCCGCGCCGTTGTCGCGCACGAAATACTGCCGCAGCACGCGCGTGCCGAGGGGATCGACGATTTCCCGGCAGCCGAGTTCGACGCGCGCCCGCGGCACGCGCGCGGTGAACTTGCAGGCGTTGTCGAACAGGTTGGCGAGCGCGATCCCGAGCAGGCGGCGGTCGCCCCAGACCGTCAGCCCGGGGGCGATCACGAACTCGATGTCGCGCCCCGGCCAGCTCTCGCGCACGCGCTCGGCCACCTCGCGGGCGAGCAGGTCGAGCTCCAGCCACTCGAAGGACGGCTCGCTGCGGGTGACGCGGGCCAGCTGCAGCAGGTCCTCGATGAGCAGGTTCATGCGCGCGCATTCGCCGCGGATGCGTGCGAGGTATTCCTGCGCTTCCACGGGCAGGGCGGCGCCGTGATCCTCCTCGAGCGCCTGCGCCCAGCCGCCGATGCCGCGCAGCGGTGCGCGCAGGTCGTGCGACACCGAGTAGCTGAAGCTCTCCAGCTCGCGGTTGGCGAGTTCGAGCTGGCTGCGCTGCTGGTGCAGGGCCTGCAGGGTCTCGCCGAGCGCGTCGGCCATGTGGTCGAACTGCGCACCGACCTGGGCGATCTCGTCCTTGCCGGACATGCCGAGGCGGTGCTCGTAGTGACCCTTCTCGATCGCCCGCGCGCCCTTGTGCAGTTCCAGCAGCGGATCGAGGATGCGGCGATGCACCAGGAAGAGCTCCAGGCCGATCACCAGGCCCAGTGCGAGGATGAGGCCCGCGATCAGGCGCTCCTGATCGGCATGCAGCCGTTCCAGCCGGGCCTGGCCGAGATCGAGCAGGCGCAAGGTGTCGCTGGCCACCTGCTGCGTCGCCTCCATGAAGTGCACCGAGGCCATGCGCTGCGCGTCGAGCAACTCGGGCGTCGGCGTGCTGCCCGCGGCCTCGCGCAGGCGATCGGCGGCGAGCGCCTCGAACAGCGCCGGCAGTTCCGCGTGGCGTGCGCGCAGGCCCGCGATGATCGGCTCGCCGGGGGTGCCGTCCATCAGCGCGGGCGCGAGCAGCGCGCCGAGCGCCTGGTGGCTCTCGTACCAGCGCGCGCGCGCGGCCGGCGAGGGCTCGGCGAGGAACTCGAAGATGCGCGAGCGCATCTGCGCGGCGCCCACCGGCCCGATCTGCGCCGACATGCGGCCGCGCTCCAGTTCGGCGCGCAAGGCCAGGTTGTTCGCGATCCACAGCCCCGTGGCGACCACGACGGTGATCAGCGACGCGATCGCGATCGCCCATTGCTGCCTGCGGATCAGCACGCGAATCCCTCCGTCTCGATGAGCCTGCTCCTGCTTTCCGACTAGTCCAATCCCCTAGGGGCATGCACGGAATTTTACCGATTGTCCCTAGACGCCCCGGAGCGGGAACATGCAGGCGACGGAAATGCATGCCGCCGGCAAACCCCGGGCGGATGCGGAGTTTAACGGCACTCCCCGGATGGGTTCCATCTTCGCGCGGAGCGCTCCGTGAGCGAAGTCCGCACGGAACAGGAATCGTCGCAGCGCCACAAGGCGGGTGCGGCACAAGTGGAGAAGCCTCAAGTGTCCCAAGCCCCCCAGGCTCCCGCCTCGAAGGATTCGCAGCTCCTGCCCCTGGCTGCGCTCGCCGCGCCCGGGTTGGCGGGGGCGCTGCTGCTCGGCGCGCTCGTGCCGGGCGCGGCGGGCGTCGTCGCGGCGGGCGTCGTCGGCGTCGCCGGCCTCGCCCTGCCATGGTGGATACTGCGTCGCGAGCGCGCCCGCCAGGCTGACGTCGCGGCGCGCGTGGCCACGGCGGAGCGTGCGCGCCTGGCCGAGCGCGAGGCCTACCTCGCCAGCCTGCAGCAGTTGGCGCAGGCCGCGC
>JAKJFB010000536.1 GCA_022705125.1 Pseudomonadota bacterium | reverse complement strand
CCTGCCCGAGCAAGGCCGAGGCCAGCAGGTTGAGGGCGGCGACGTCCTCCGGGTTCGCGGCCGCCACCGGGCGCACGAAGCGCTCGGCGCGCGCGTGATCCCCGGCCCGCAGGGCGAGGCTCGCGGCCAGGTTCCGCCCCGGCGCGTTGTCGGGCGCGATCGCCAGGAAGCGCTCGGCGTAGACCTCGGCCTGGGTCTGGTTGCCCTGCTGGGCATTGATGGCCGCCAGGTAGAACAGGGCGAAGGGGAAAGTGTCACCCCCTTTCACCGTCTCCTCGAACGCGGTCTTCGCCGCGTCCAGCTCGTTCTTCTGCAGGTGCAGCAGGCCCTCGGCAAAGAACACCCCCGGGTGCTTCGGCGCCGCCTTGCGCAGTTCCGCGACGTCCTGCGCCGCCAGCTCCGCCTTTTGAGCCTGGATGCGCAGCAAGGCGCGCTTCAGGCGATCGCCGAAATTGTCCGGATCCGCGTCCAGCGCCTTGCCGTAGGCGTCTTCGGCGCGCTCCGGTTGCTGCTGTTGCTGCTCGATGTCCCCGAGCAGGCTCCAGGCGGGCGCATATGCCGGGTCGCTGGCCAGGGCCTGGTCCAGCTGTTTGCGGGCGCCGTCTACCTGGCTGTTCGCGAGCAGCAGCCGTGCCTGCGCCACGCGCACGTAGGGCGACTGCGGGCTCAGCGTCAACGCCGTTTCCAGCCGCTTGCCCGCCTCGTCGAGCTCGCGCTTGCCGAGCAGCGACAGCCCCTGCGCCGCCAGCACTTCCGCCTGCGCCGCCACCGGGAGGCCTTCGGCGTTCAATTCCATCAGTTGATCGTGCATGCCGAGCGCCACGCGCGCCTGTGCGAGCAGCGGCAGCACCTCGGCGCGCGGCGCGCCCAGCTCGCGCGCCCGGCCGAGCTCCTTTTCCGCGCTCTCCAGCTCTGAGGACTCGAAATAGGTCTTGCCCAGCAGCAAGCGCGCCTGCGCGTTGTTGATGTCGGAGGCGACCGCGTTCTTAAGTTCGATGGTCGCGGAGGCGTAGTCGCCCCTGGCGAGGTGCTGCTCGGCGCGGGAGATCAGGTCCTCCGTGGACACGTCGGCGCCGCAGGCGGCCAACAAGCAGCATGCCGACAGGATTGCTGCGCCACGGGCCATGCGCTTGGTGCGCTTGTTCATCGCTGATACCTCATTGCGGGGGCGATGGTGCCGCTGAGCACGCGGCACCGGGGTGGCAATTCAAAACGTATAGCGGAACTCGCTGTAAACCCGATCGCGCGTGTCGTAGGTGCCGAACAGTCCACCCGGATCGCCGCTGAAGACGTCCATACCGGCGCCCAGGGTCCAACTGCTCCCCGAGAGCCAGGTCAACTTCGCGCGCAACAGCGAGTCGGCGTGATCCACGCTGGTGATCCACAATATCTCCGGCTCCCAATGCGTGCCGAAACGCCGTGTCAGCAGCACGCTCGCACCGCTCTCGAGCTCGTCGGGGATCATCGCGTCGTCGTGATCGGCAAACCAGCGCTGGAAGAACTGCATATTGAAGCGTCCTTCGTCGGCGAAGGCCCATTCCAGGCCGACCACGTAGTCGAGCAGGTCCTGTTCGAGCAGCCCGTCGACGTCCGCAGGGTCCGTCACGGTGAAAGGGCGTCCGCTGGTATAGATCGCTTCGGCCTTCAGCACGAAGCCGCCGAAGTCCTTCGCCAGCGTCGCGCCGGCCTGGTCGATGCGTTCGTGCACTTCGGTGAGAGTGAGCAACGGCTGCGGATCGAAGCTGATCGTGCGCGCAAAGGCCGGCAGCGCATCACGGCTGTTGTAATAGAACGCCGCGAGGTCCCAGCCATTCACGAGGTAGGTGAGGCGCGCCCCGTAGGCGCCGTCGTCGATTCCCTGCGGCTGATCCTGCACGAAGCGCAAGCCGTCCTCGGGGAAGGATTCCGGCAACACCACGTCGAAGAACTCCGCGCCGGGCTTGCCGACGTCGTTGTAGGTCATGTACGGAATCCACACCAGTTCGGCGTGGAAATCGTCCTTGAAATACTCCGCACGCGCAGCCCATTGCGGTATGCGCAGGATATCGAATTCCTGCAGCACGAATTCGCGCTGATCCTTGGCCGAGACCACGTCGGCGAAGAAGAGCCCGACCATCTCGCCCCAGATGATGTGCTGGCGCCCGAGGCGGAAATCGAGATCGCCGCGGGAGATGTCCACGTAGGTTTCGCGGATGCTCGTCTCGAACTCCTGGTCGTCCTTGACCTCGTCGGGGAAATAATTCTCGAACCTGTAGACGGGGTCATACACCGCGCGACCGGAAACCTTCCAGTCCACACCGCCACCTCGCCCGTCCAGGGACAACTCCAGCGTGTTCCTGGCCAACGACCAGTGGTCTGGATCCTCGTAGGTGTATGCGATCTTGTTCT
>JAKJFB010000535.1 GCA_022705125.1 Pseudomonadota bacterium | reverse complement strand
CGTGCTGCTCGCCTTCGGCGTCGTCACCGCGCTGCTGCATCGCCAGCACAGCGGCGAGGGGCAGCAGGTCGATACCTCGCTGTTCGCCGGCAATATGTACGGCGCGAGCCTCGACCTGCAGGCCTTTCTCGCGATCGGTTCCGGCGACCGGCTGCTGAACCCGATCTCGCGCCTCGACGTCTCGAACCCGATGTCCGGCTCGCTCTACGCCAGCGCCGACGGGCGCTGGGTGACGCTCACGATGCCCGACACCGACCGGTGGTGGCCGGATCTCGCCGAGATGACCGGGCTGGATGCCGGGGATCCGCGTTTCGACACCCACGAGAAACGTTGCGATCTGAATCGCCTGGAACTGATCCATGCGTTCGAGGCAGCGTTCGCGCGCGAGAGCGCCGGGCACTGGCGCGCGCTGTTCGCCGCCAGGGGCATGTCGGCGGATATCATCGAGCGCTTCGATTACCCCGCGAGCGATCCGGTGGCGCGTGCCAACCGTTATGTGGTCGAGCTCGATCATCCGAGCTTCGGCCGCGTGAAGAGCCTCGGATTCCCGATCTACATGAGCGAGAGCCCGGCGCGGCTCGCGAGTCTTGCGCCCTGCGTCGGACAGCACACGCTCGACGTGCTCCACGGGTTGCTCGGCTACCCGGTGGAAACCGTTCACGAACTGGGCGCCGCCGGCGTCGTCGCCTGAGCACGGGAGGGCAAGGTGGCCAGAGCACTCGAGGGCATCCGCGTCATCGACCTGACCGTGTGGTTCCAGGGCCCGGTGTCGGCGCAATATCTCGCGGACTTCGGCGCCGAGGTCATCAAGGTCGAACGCCCGCAGGGCGGCGACCAGGCGCGCGGCGTGCGCAGTATCAAGTCGCTCGAGATCGGCGACTGGAACCAGTACTTCCTGGTCAACAACCGCAACAAGAAGAGCCTGGTCATCGACCTGCGCAAGCCCGAGGGCCAGCAGATCATGTACCGGCTGGTCGAGAAGGCCGACGTGTTCCTCTCCAACCTCACGCCCGAGATGCTCGATGGCTGGAACCTTTCGTGGGCACGGCTGCGGGAGATCAATCCGCGGCTGGTCTACGCCACCAATACCGGCTACGGCCGCTTCGGCGGCGCGTCGCGGCCCGCCTTCGACATGACCGTGCAGGCATTGACCGGCATCATGGCGCAGCTCGGCGAGCCGGGGCAGCCGCCGATCTACCTGGGCATGGGTTCGGGTGATGCCTACGGCGGCATCATGTCGGCTTTCGCCATCGTGACCGCGCTCTACCAGCGCAACCGGGCGGGTCACGGGCAGTGCATCGATGCCTCCCTCTACGGTGCGCAGCTGTTTCTCGCCGCGCCGCAATTGCAGTCCTTCCTCGCGGGCAACAGCGAGCGCGCCCTGCAGCACTCGCGCCGCGAGGCGGCGAACCCGCTGTGGAACCTGTATCCGACGCGCGGCAAGTGGGTGTACGTCTGCGAGCCGAACGAGGACGCGCGCTTCCGGTTGCTGTGCGAGGCCCTTGGCGACGGGGCGCTCATAGAGGATCCACGCTTCGCGAGCGCCGAGGGCCGCGCGGTGAACAACGTCGAGTTGATCGCGGAGTTCGATGCGCTCGCCGCAGCACTCGATCACGAGGCGCTGCTCGCGCATTGCGCGGCGCGCGACATCGTCGCCGCGCCGATCAACACGCTGGCCGACGTGGTCAGGGATCCGCAGGCCTGGGACAACGACTACCTGCTGAAGACCTGGTGCGAGGAAGTCCAGCGCGAGGTCGAGGTGCGCGGACTGCCCGTCACGCTGTCGCGCACGCCGGGCGAAGTGAACACGCTGGGTCTGCAGCTGGGCCAGGACACCGAGCTGTTGATGATGGACCTGCTCGAGTACTCCTGGGACGAGATCGAGGCGTTCAAGGCCGCGGGCGCGATACCCTGAGCCGGCCACGGCGACAACCATGATCATGGAAGGCGGTGACACATGAGCGAGCCCGGAGCGACGTCGAGCTGGAGCGCGTGGTCCTCGCCGGGCGGCGACGGGCTCGACAACTTCGCCGAGATCCTCTACGAGAAGAAGTCGCACGCGCGCCTGGGTGGCGCGGTGGCGCGCGTGACGCTGAACAAGCCCGACAAGATGAACACGCTGACGCTGGCGACCGTCGACGAGATGTTCCGCGCCTTCTATGACGCCAACCACGACCCGATGGTCGGGGTGATCATCGTGGCCGCCAAAGGCAAGCACTTCGGCGCCGGCGGCGACGTAGCCTGGGAGCGCTGGGGTCTGCGCGAGGCCTTCTACAACCGCTACCCGCACAACCGCCTGATGCGCATGTCGCGCAAGCCCGTCATCGCGCAGGTGCAGGGTTACTGCCTCGCCGGTCACAACCACATGGCCTACTGCTGCGATTTCACGATCGCGGCC
>JAKJFB010000534.1:599-2402 GCA_022705125.1 Pseudomonadota bacterium | reverse complement strand
AACTGTCCGAACACCAGCGCCAGCTCCCGCTGAAACGAAAGAGCCTGCACGCGCAGCATGCGAAGGGATGGGCGCAGGACATAGCGCGGGCATTGTGGGAACAGGACGAGCACGAGGGCGTGCGCGTTGCTGAAATGGCCGATATGGTCTGGATGCGGGCGGCGAGCGCGGGCTCCTCGTTGTTCGAGGCATTCCCCGACAATGCTGTCGGTCTGCGCGCCTGGCTGCGCGAAGTGGCCCCGCCATCCGCGAAGAAGGCCGGCAGACCCCGCAAATAATCATCAGCCTCGCGCGAAAATCATAATTACCGCGCGGCGCGCAAATTTTCCCCGCCGCAAACGCTGATCCGCTCCGCCCGCAGGGCGAGCTGCTGAAGCACCCCGACAGCCCGATCCGCTCGCGGATGTCCCTTGACCGATACCGCAAGCGCGGTCTTATCGAAACCGTCGAGATCAACGGCCGGCACTACCTGCGCGTGCAGCAAACGCTGCGCCGGCTGGGGATCGAGCCCACCGCGCGCGAGGCCGCAGCCTGAACCACAGACGAGCGCCAACCCGCCCGGAGCTGGCAGGCGAAAAGCGGGTGGCGCAAGGGGGACGAATGAACGATATCACGATTTCCGCCGATCATCATAACGGGCTCCTTCTCGCCGTCGAAGCGGCAGCCGATCTGCGCCGGGAGCGCCACGAACTCGAGATCCTGCTGCAGACTGTCGACGAGAAGCTCCGCGCGCGGCCTGCGGAGCCCGGCATCGCGCTGGCGCTGCTGAGTGCCGCGCGATTCTGCCTGGCCAACTCCGACACGCTCGAGGAGCTGACCGGCATTGTCACCGGGCTCGCCCACGAACTGGGCCCGGAGGTGCGCGCATGACGCCGCACCAGTTCGCCCGGCAAAAGCCCTGCCCGATGTGCCACGAGCCGGGCTATTGCCTGCACGGCGCCCCCCGCGCGCCGGGCGCCTGGGCGATCCCGACGGACCCGCGCGTGCTGCGGCTCGTGCTCGCGCTCGCGGATCACTGGGTGATCGACGCCAGCGGCGGCGCCCGCCTGTGGACCTACAGCGCGGGCGAGCTCGCCGAGGCGCTGCACTTCCTCGCGACCGCGAACCGCGACCAGCTCGGCGCCGCTTGCGCGCGCGCCCGCTGGGCGAACGGCGCCGCGCCCGACCCGCGCGTCGTGCCTTTCCCGCGCCGCGGGGTGCACGAATGACCGCCGCCGCGACGGCGCCGACATGGCCGGATGACGCGCCGGCAATAACCAATCGCGAATTCGTGCGGCTTGTGTTCGGTGACGCGGTGCCCTGGTTCGCGGCCTTCGTGCATTACCCGGTCCTCGAGGGCGCGAAAAAGGCCGCCTGGAAGGGCGCGCCGCTCGCGGGCGCCTGGCCGCGCGAGCTCGACAACCCCGCGGCGAACGCGTTCGTTTCCATCGGCAGCGTGCGCGACCCCGCTGCCGGGCGCGTGGAAACGAACTTTGCCGCGCTGCATGCGGTGGTCCTCGACGACGTGGGAACCAAGATCGACCCCGCCACGATCCGCCTGCCCCCGTCGGCGATCAACCAGACCAGCCAGCGCGACGGCGTGCCGAACTGCCAGTACTGGTATTTCCTCGACGCGCCATGCACTGACTTTGCGACCGCGAAGCGACTGACCGACGGACTGGTGAACGCGGGATTCAGCGATGCGGGCGCGAAGGGCGTGCTGCGCTATGCGCGGCTGCCCGTCGGCTCGAACTCGAAGCCCGAGTACGGGCAACCGATCCCGCATGCGCTGCTGCACATCGACGCCACGGCGCGCCACAGCGC
>JAKJFB010000534.1:327-589 GCA_022705125.1 Pseudomonadota bacterium | reverse complement strand
GCGCAGGAGATCGCGCACGCTTTCGGGCTGGACCTTGACACCGGCGCGGCCCCGAACGCGGCCAGCGGCGAGCACAGCGGCTCAGGCAGCGCCACGGCCGAACTGGTGCGGCGGATCGTGACCGGCGAGAACTTCCACGACGCCACGCGCGACCTGGCCGCGAAGATGATTACGCAGGGCTGCGCGGGCGGCTTCGTGGTGAACCATGTGCGCGGGCTGCTGCACGCGGCGCCGGATCGCGACGGGCCACGCTGGCGGGACC
>JAKJFB010000534.1:0-304 GCA_022705125.1 Pseudomonadota bacterium | reverse complement strand
GCGCATGCGGAAGTCCCTGCCCCGGCGCACATCATCGAGCGGCTGCTGCCCGAGCGGGCGGTAACGCTCCTGGGCGCGCACGGGGGCACTGGCAAAACGCTGCTCGCGCTCTTCCTCGCGGTCTGCGTCGCGACCGGGCGCGCCTTCCTGGGCCACGCGGTGAAGCGGTCGCGCGTGATTCTCTACAGCGCCGAGGACGGCGCCGCAATCCTGCGCTACCGCCTGCGGCGCATCCTCGCGCACTTGGGCGTTGACCCGGCCGAGCTCGACGGCTGGCTCTTCGTGCTCGACATGACGCAAGCGG
>JAKJFB010000533.1 GCA_022705125.1 Pseudomonadota bacterium | reverse complement strand
GGGCGGTGAGCTCGCGTTCTGCCGCTGGCGCTTGCTGCGTGCGGCGCATGCACTGCGCCAGCACCTGGCGGGCGCTGGCGCCCGCATGGCCCGCCCCGAGCTGGAGCTCGCCGCGTCATGGCCCCCCGGTGATATCGCGGGTTCCGCGGACCTGGTTGTGCAAGGAGACCATGGCCGGTTTGCGATCGTCGATATGAAGTGGGCCGGGGCGCGCAAGCGCCGCGAGGCACTGCAGGCCAACGGTCAGCTGCAACTCGCCGTCTACGCGGCCATGCTGCAACAGGGCCACGGCGCCTTTCCTGCCGTCGCGTATTTCGTGTTGCGTGACGCCCTGATGCTGGCACCTGACGAGACGTTCTTTCGCGCCGCCGAGTTTGTCCGCTCACGTGACCGCGAGGACTCGGTGCAACTCTGGGAGCGCGCGCTCGTGCACTGGGAATGGCGCCGCGTGCAGGTCGCAGCCGGACTGTTCGAGCTCGGCTTCGAGGACATCGAACCGACTGACGCCTCCGAGCCGCCGGCCGACGCGTTGACGGCGTTCGTCATGAACCCGGCGTACAACGAGTATCGCCACCTCGCAGGCTGGAGGGCGTGAGATGCAAGACGCGACGCAGCTGAACGTCACGCTCGTGGGCGCAGGTGCCGGCAGCGGGAAGACCAATCGCCTCGGCGAGATCCTGCACGCCGAGCTCTCGAGCGGCCGCGCCCGCCCGGGCGGGGTCATCGTCACGACATTCACCGTGCGCGCGGCTGCGGAACTGCGCGAGCGAGTGCGCGCGCACCTGCTGGCGCGCGGCGACTTCGGGCGCGCCGCCGCGATCGGCGAGGCGCGTATCGGCACCGTGAATGGCGTGTGCCACCAACTGCTGGAACGCTTCGCCTTCGAGGCCGGACTCTCGCCCGAGCAGCGGGTGCTGGACGAGGCGCAGTCGAAGGCGATGCTGTCGCGGGCGCTGGACGGCGTTGCCGACGGCCCCGAGCTGGCCGCGCTGGTCTCCGTCGCGTGGCGCCTGGGCCTCGACGAGGGCTGGCGCGCGGATCTCGAGACACTGGTGAGGGAGTGTCGCGCGAACGACATCGACGGCGCCTCGCTCGGCGAGTTCGCGCGCCGCAATGCCGAAGACTTGCTGGCGCATTTCCCGCGCCCCGCCAGCGAGGACCTCGACGCGCTGCTCACGGCAGCCATCGAGCGTGTTTTGCCCGAGGTGGAGGTGGCGGCCCGCACCGGCGGCAAGAAGGTCACCGAGGCGTACCTGGCGCACCTGCGCGTGGTGCTCGACGGACTGCGGCAGGGCACCGCCCCATGGTCCTCCTGGGCGAAGCTTGCCGGCATGGCGCCGGAGAAGGGGCTGCAGCCCGCGGTGGCGGATGTCGCGCTGCTCGCCGGGCGTGCGGGCGAACACCCGCGTCTGCACGCAGACGTGGCGTGTTATCTCGGGCAGCTCTTCGATCTGTGCGCGCGCACGCTTCAGGGCTACGCGGAGTCCAAACGTCAGCTGGGTGCGCTGGATTTCACCGACCAGGAGCACCTGTTGCTCGGTTTGCTCGATGAGCGGGAGGTAGCCGCGGTGCTGCGCGAGGAGCTCGACCTCGTGCTGGTGGACGAGTTCCAGGACACCAGCCCGATGCAGCTCGCGCTGTTCCTCAAGCTCGCGCGTCTCGCGCGGGCCTCGTTCTGGGTCGGCGATGTCAAGCAATCCATCTACGGCTTCCGCGGATCGGACGCCGAGCTCATGCAGGCCGTGGTCGGCGCGCTTCCCGCGCTCGGCGGCTCGCACGAGAGGCTCGACACCTCGTATCGCTCGCGGCCGCAACTCGTGCGGCTGGTGAACGCGATCTTCGCGCGCGCCTTCGCCGGCACGCTGGAGCGGGAGGAGATCGAGCTGCTTCCCAGCCGCGAGGACGCGCTGCCGGGCCCGGCGCTGGCCAACTGGCTCCTCGGCGGGAAGAACGCGGGCAACGAGGCGCAGGCGCTCGCCCGCGGTATCCGCCGCCTGGTCGCGTCGGGCTACGCGGTGCTCGACAAGGGCGCGAGCGAGGCGCGGGCGGTCCGGCACGGCGACATCGCGGTGCTGTGCCGGACGAACGACGACGTGCGGCGGGTCGCGGCCGAGCTTCGCGCGCAGGGAATTCCCTGCGCCACGGCGCAGCCGGGACTGCTCGAGACGCCTGAGGCGGTGCTCGCGCTCGCGTGCCTGCGCCGTCTGATCGACGGGGGTGACACCATTGCCACGGCCGAGATCCTGTCGCTGCACGAGTGCATCGAGCCGGAGGAATGGATCGCGGATCGGCTGCGTTACCTGGCCGAGGCGGGCGTGCGCCAGGGGGAGTGGCGCGAATGCGACGGAGATGGCCGTCCGGCGACGCCGTTGTTGGCAAAGATGCGCGCACTGCGCGAGCGCC
>JAKJFB010000532.1 GCA_022705125.1 Pseudomonadota bacterium | reverse complement strand
CGTGCGGATGGTGTTGCCTCACAGCTTGCCATCGGCCGCCATCTGCATGTAAGTGGTGTCGAAGCGCAGCATCGTGTTGCCGGCGTTGCCCAGCTGCTTGCCGTCCGGGAAACTGATACCGACGAAATCGGCATCCGACGCCCCCTCGCCGAGCAGGCCGTGATCAAAGGAGAACCTGCGCACCGAATCCATCGCCTCGTAGGCCTGCGCGCTCTTCACGAAGGCCACCGCGTCGGCGGGCTTCCAGAACATTTTCAGTCGTGCCAGCTGGCTCTCGTAGCCCGCGCGGTCGGTGCCCGAGGCTTCACCGAGCATGGCGCGCATCTTCTGCCCCTCGGGCCCGGGACTCTCGAGTATTGCCATCATCTCGAACCAGGCGCCCACCAGTGCCTTGCCGAACGCGGGGTTGTCGGCGAGCGTCGCGCTGTTGACGACGGTCAGGTCCTTGATGTGCCCGGGAATGCTGCTGGAATCGTAGATCTTGCGGGTGCCGGGCGTCGCGGCGACCTGGTCGAGCAACGGGTTCCAGGTCACCGCGTGCGTGACCTCGGGCGTGGCGTAGGCCGCGACGATGTCGGCATCGGAGGTGTTCACGATCGACACGTCGCGCTCGCTCAGCCCGACGCTCGCCAGCGCGCGGGCGAGCAGGTAATGCGAGACGGAGAGCTCGACCAGGTGCACCTTGCCGCCCTTGAAGCCGGCGATGGAATCGGCTTGCTTCGACACGATGCCGTCGTTGCCGTTGGAGTAGTCGCCGACGATCAGCGCGGTGGTATCGACGCCGCTGGCCGAGGGAATCGACAGCGTGTCCATGCTGGTGGCCACGACGCCGTCGAACTGGCCCGCGGTGTACTGGTTGATCGATTCGACGTAGTCGTTGACCTGCACGATCCTCACGTCGATGCCGTACTTGTCGGCCCACTTCTTCATGATCCCGGACTCATCGGCGTACTTCCACGGGATCCAGCCGGCGTAGATGGTCCAGGCGATCGAGAACTTCTGCTTTTCCTCGGCGCTCGCGCCGCCAGCGCAGACGACAGCCGCGCCGGCGAGCAGCACGGCGGCAAGGCGTTTCAGGACGGGGTATCTCATGGTGTGACTCCGGTGTCGTGGTTGACGGAATTCGCGGCCTGCGTGCAGGCGCTCAGAACATCTTCAGGTAACGCTCGATCTCCCAATCGGAGACGTGGTTGTGGTAACTGCGCCACTCGGCGCGCTTGAACTGCACGAAGGTGTCGAACATGCGCGGGCCGAAGACCTCGCGCGAGAGCGGGTCGGCCTCGAAGGCATCGATGGCCTCCTCCAGGCTCTGGGGCAGGAACTGGATGTTGCGCGCGGCAATCTCGGCGTCGGAATAGTTGTACATGTTCTCGCGGTGCGGCAGCCCGGGGTCGAGCTGTTCACGCACACCCTCGAGGCCCGCCGCGAGGATCAGCGCGGCGCCCAGATACGGGTTGCAGCTGATGTCGGCCGCCCGGCACTCGATGCGCGAGCCGCAGGCAGGCACGCGGATCATGTTGGTGCGGTTGTTGTTGCCGTAGCAGCAGAACACCGGCGCCCAGGTCGAACCGGACATGGAACCCTGGCGCACCAGGCGCTTGTAGCTGTTGACTGTGGGCGCGATGACCGCGCTGATCGCGCGCGCGTGGCGCAGCACGCCCGCCGTGAAGTGGTAGGCGAGCTTCGACACCCCGACACCGTGCACGTCGTCGCCGGCGGGCGCGAACAGGTTGGTGCCGGTTTCCCGGTCCGCCAGCGACATGTTGTAGTGCGCGCCACTGCCGGTGCGGTCCGCGAAGGGCTTGGGCATGAAGCTGGCGAACGCGCCGTGCTTGCGCGCGATCTCGTTGGCCATCATGCGAAAGAACACCAGCCGGTCCGCCATCGTGAGCGCGTCGGCATAGGTGAAGTCGGTCTCGAACTGCCCGATCGCGTCCTCGTGGTCGAAGGAATACACGTCCCAGCCCAGCGCGTTCATCGCGCTCACCAGTTCGTCGACGATCGGCAGGTTGTCCATCAGGGTGCACGGGTCGTAGCAGGGCTTGCCGAGATTGTCGCGCTCGCTGACGGGGCCGAAGCCGCGGTTGAACGTATAGCCGAGCGCCGCAGCCGCCGCGGTCTGGCGCTTCAGGATGACGCGCGAGCAGGCCTCGAAGGGCTTGCCGTCGAGGTACAGGTCACTGGCGAACCACACCAGGTCCGGGTTCCACGGACACTGCGTGGCGCTGGCAGGATCGGGCATCGCCGCGACCTCGTTGTCGCTGATCTCCTGCGGCACGCCGTCGAGCGCCGCGCCGGTATAGAGCTCCGAGCCCGCGAGCATGTTGCCCAGGTGCCCGAGCGGGACCATCTTGCCCTTGATGCGCCCGTGGATGTCCACGTAGCTCGCCATCGCGTAGCGCGCGCC
>JAKJFB010000531.1 GCA_022705125.1 Pseudomonadota bacterium | reverse complement strand
CCTCGACCCGGTGCGCTACATCAGCAACCACAGTTCCGGCAAGATGGGTTTCGCGATCGCCGCGGCCGCCGCCGAGGCCGGCGCCAGCGTGACCCTGGTCAGCGGCCCCGTGCACCTCGACACCCCGGCGCGCGTGGCGCGCATCGACGTTTCCAGCGCCATGGAGATGCACGAGGCCGTGATGAGCCGCGCGGCGCAATGCGACATCTTCATCGCCTGCGCGGCCGTCGCCGACTACCGCCCCGAGCACTGCGCCGGGCAGAAGATCAAGAAGTCCACCGAGCGCATGGACGTGCGGCTGGTGCGCAACCCGGACATCGTCGCCGATGTCGCGGCGCTGG
This sequence comes from Pseudomonadota bacterium, assembly GCA_022705125.1. The sequence continues at coordinate 2,071 of JAKJFB010000531.1, read as the reverse complement.
AGTCACGCCCGTTCACCGTCGGATTCGCCGCCGAGACCACCGACGTCGTCGCCTACGCGCGCGGCAAGCTCGCCGCGAAGCGCCTGGACCTGATCGTCGCCAACGACGTCGCGCGCGGCGACATCGGCTTCAACAGCGAGTTCAACGAGGTCTGCCTGATCTCGGCCACCGACACCACCGAGCTGGCGCGTGGAACCAAGGCCCAGATCGCGCGCGCGCTGGTCGCCGCAATAGGCGCCCGCTTCCGCGAAGGCAATCCGGCCGCGGGCGAGGCTTCGTGACTTCCGCCGTCCCGAGCACCGGACTCGCGCCCGCCCGGCGGCTTGTCGTACGCGCGATCGGGATCGTCTCGGTACTGCTGCTGGCGGCTGCCGTCGCTTACAGCTGGACCACGGAACTGCTCGCCCACCGCGAACGGGCCCAGGCCACGGCGCGCCAGGCGGCGCTGTCGATTTCAACCTACGGACACCTGCTGGCGGCGCACGCGCAGGCACTGGCGCACGACGCCACCGGCGCACCGGAGCGCGCGCCGCGAAGCGCGTTCCCGGGCGTGCAATCCGTGCAGTTCATCCCGCTCGGCCCGCTGGGGATCGCCGACCCCGCCTTTCGCAAGGAGGTCTTGCGCAACAACATCGAGATCCGCCTCGCCGGTCGCGCCTTCAATGGCGAGAATCCTGCCACGGAAGCCTATCGCGACAATGGCGGCTGGATCCTGGTCGCGGCAGCGGCTGTGCCGGGGTCCGCAGACCACGCCGGCGGCGTGGTGCTGGCGCGCGCCGACCTCGCCACGGTGGTGCGCGATCACCTGCCGCTGGCGCACGAATCGGGCGAGTTCTCGGTGTGGTCGCAGGGCACGGACGGGAACTACCTGCCCATGGTGCGAACGGGCAGGGCAGACGGCTACACCGAGCCGTCCTACCGCGCGGCAACCGGCATTCGCCCGCTGTACGCGGCCTTCGAACCGGCGTCGCGGGTGCCGCTGCGACTGTCGCTCGGCATCACGGCGCTGGCCCTGGGCGCCGGCGCCGCGGCCTTGCTGCTGATCGCGCTGGTACGCAGGACCTTCCGCGCCCTCGCGGCCGGACTGCACGATGACGCGGCGAAACTGACGGATCTCGCCCTGCGCCAGCGCAATACCACCGCGACGCTGCCGGCACTGTCCTGGCACGAACTCGCGGGACTCGGCGAAGCGCTGGTGCAGTTGCGCCGCGACCAGCAGCCCGGCACCGCGGAACCCGCCCCCCTTGCTGCACGCCCCGCGCGCCCGGCGCCGGATCCGCTGGAGATCGTCGAGCAGCTGGCCGAGACCGGGGAGGAGGAGGCGCCGCCGGACATTCCCGCGGAGATATTCCGCGACTACGACATCCGCGGGCACTCAGCGCAGATCACGTCGCAACTGGCGCATGCGATCGGCCAGGCCATCGGCTCGGAAGCGCTGGACCGGCAATGCACGTCGATCATGGTCGGTGCCGACGGGCGCGACAGCAGCCCGCGGCTGCGCGAACATCTCGTCAACGGCCTGCTGTCCACCGGCATCGATGTGATCGACACCGGCACGGTCGCCACGCCGATGCTCTATTTTGCCTGCCATCATCTGCGCACGATGAGCGGCGTGATGATCACCGGCAGCCACAATCCGGCCGAGCACAACGGCTTCAAGATCATGATCGGCGGCGAAACCCAGCGCGGGGCGGGCATCCTGCGCCTGCGCGAACGAATCGAGCGCGCCTTGTTCCACGAGGGGCAGGGCAGCTACCGCGTCACCGAGATCGACGCCGACTACATCAAGGCGGTCGCCGACGACGTGCTCGTCGATGGCAGGCACAAGGTGGTGATCGACTGCGGCAACGGTGCTGCCTCGGTGATTGCCGAGGACCTGTTCCGCGAGCTCGGCTGCGATGTCGTGCCGCTGTTCTGCGAACTCGACAGCCGGTTCCCCAACCACCATCCGGATCCCGCGGTGCCGGAAAACCTGCAGGCCCTGATCGCGAAGGTGGCCGAAACCGGTGCGGCGCTGGGTATCGCCTTCGACGGCGATGCGGACCGCATCGGCGTGGTCAGTGCGAGCGGC
>JAKJFB010000530.1 GCA_022705125.1 Pseudomonadota bacterium | reverse complement strand
TCGTGATCGCGACCAGGTCCCCGTCGGTAATGCCTCGATCCTCCGCGTCGTGCGGGTGGATCTCCAGCACGTCCTCGTGGTGCCAGGCAATGTTGGCGGTGCGCCGGGTCTGGGCGCCGACGTTGTACTGCGACAGGATGCGCCCGGTGGTCAGCAACAGCGGGAAGCGCGGCGTGACCTTCTCGTCGGAGGCCACATACTCGGTCACCACGAACAATCCCTTGCCGCGCGTGAACTTCTCGACGTGCATCACCGGCGTGCCGTGCGGCGCCGCCTCGTTGCACGGCCACTGGATCGAGCCTTCCTGGTCGAGTCGCTCGTAGCTCACGCCGTGGAATGACGGCGTCAGCGCGGCGATCTCCGCCATGATCTGCGCGGGATGGGCATAGGACATCGGGTAGCCGAGCGCGGTCGATAGCGCCATCGTGGTCTCCCAGTCGGCCTTGCCCCCCAGCGGCGCCATCACCCGGCGCACGCGGGAAATCCGCCGCTCGGCGTTGGTGAAGGTGCCGTCCTTCTCCAGGAACGAGGAACCCGGCAGGAACACGTGGGCGAACCTGGCGGTCTCGTTGAGGAAGATGTCCTGCACGATCAGGCAGTCGAGGCTGCGCAGCGCCGCCTCGACGTGCTGGGTGTTGGGATCGGACTGCGCGATGTCCTCGCCCTGGCAGTACAGCGCCCTGAAATTGCCGGCCACCGCCTCGTCGAGCATGTTCGGTATGCGCAAACCCGCGACCGGATCCAGCTCGACCTGCCACGCGCGCTCGAAGCTCGCGCGCACCGCCTCGTCCTTGACCGGCCGGTAGCCGGGCAGCTCGTGCGGGAAGGAGCCCATGTCGCAGGAGCCCTGCACGTTGTTCTGCCCTCGCAGCGGGTTCACGCCCACGCCGTCGCGGCCGATGTTGCCGGTCAGCATCGCGAGGTTCGCGATGCCCATGACCATCGTGGAGCCCTGGCTGTGCTCGGTCACGCCGAGCCCGTAGTAGATCGCGCCGTTGCCGCCGGTGGCGTAGAGCCGCGCCGCGGCGCGTAACTCCGTGGGGTCGATGCCGGTCGCCTGCGCAACCTGCTCGGGGGCATGGCGTGGATCGCCGATGAATTCGAGCCACTCCTGGAAGGAGGCCTGATCGCAGCGCCGGGAGATGAACTCACGGTCCTCGAGACCCTCGCTCACGATCACGTGCGCCATCGCGTTGATGAAGGCCACGTTGGTGCCCGGGCGCAGCGGCAGGTGGTGATCGGCGTGCACGTGCGGCGACTTCACCAGGTCGATGCGGCGCGGGTCCACGACGATCAGCCGCGCGCCCTGGCGCAGGCGGCGCTTCAGGCGCGAGGCGAACACCGGGTGGCCGTCGGTCGGGTTGGCGCCGATCACCATCACCACGTCGGCCTTGTCCACCGAGTCGAAATTCTGCGTGCCGGCCGATTCGCCGAGCGTGGCCTTCAGCCCGTAGCCCGTCGGCGAGTGGCACACGCGCGCGCAGGTGTCGATGTTGTTGTTGCCGAAGGCGGTGCGCACCATCTTCTGCACCAGATAGGTCTCCTCGTTGGTGCAGCGCGAGGAGTTGATGGCACCGATGCTCTTGCGCCCGTAGGTCTGCTGCACCTCGCGCAGGCGCCGGGCGACGCGGGCGATGGCCTCCTCCCACGAGACGACCTGCCACTCGTCGTCGATGGAGTCACGCACCATCGGCGACAGCTGCCGGTCGCGGTGGGAGGCGTACCCGTACGCGAAGCGCCCCTTGACGCAGCTGTGGCCGCGGTTCGCGCCGCCGTCCTTCCACGGCACCATCGTGACGACCTTGTCGCCCTTCATCCGGGCCTCGAAGGCGCAGCCCACGCCACAGTAGGCGCAGGTGGTGATCACCGCGTGCTCGGGCTGGCCCTGCGCGATGATGCTGTTCTCCATCAGCGTGGCCGTGGGGCAGTGCTGCACGCAGGCCCCGCAGGAGACGCACCCGGAATCCATGAACGGCTGGCTCTGGCCCGGCGCTACCTTCGAATCGAAGCCGCGGCCCGCGATGGTCAGCGCGAAGGTGCCCTGCACCTCCTCGCAGGCGCGCACGCAGCGCGAGCAGACGATGCACTTGCTCGGGTCGAAGGTGAAATAGGGGTTCGAGGTGTCCTTTTTCGCGTCGAGGTGATTCCTGCCGTCGTAACCGTAGCGCACCTCGCGCAGGCCGACCGCGCCGGCCATGTCCTGCAGCTCGCAGTTGCCGTTGGCGCTGCAGGTCAGGCAGTCCAGCGGGTGGTCGGATATGTACAGCTCCATCACGCCCTTGCGCAGTTCCTGCAGCTTGGGCGTCTGCGTGCGCACCTTCATGCCGTTTTCGGCGGGCGTGGTGCAGGACGCCGGGAAGCCCTTGCGCCCTTCGATCTCGACCAGGCAAAGCCGGCACGAGCCAAATGGCTCCAGG
>JAKJFB010000052.1 GCA_022705125.1 Pseudomonadota bacterium | reverse complement strand
CCTGCAGCGGCCCGATCAGGAAGGCCCAGGCGTTCTCGCCGGTGAAGGCTTTCCAGTCGCTCCAGCTCACCTTGCCCGGGCGGTAGTCGGAATTGCCAGCGGGCAGCGCCGTGGTGCGGATCCACGCCGCGTGGCGCGTGTCGATGAACGGATCATCGGCCAGCCAGCGCCGCCCCGGCATGCGGTAGGCGAAGGCGTGCCGGGAATCGGTGATCGCCCGGCCGTTGTAACGGAACAGTTCTCCCCGGGTGACCGCACGGTTCGAACCCGGCGCGAAATGCGGCGCCTCGGCGTCGTGACCCGCAGCGAGCAGCGCGTTCTGCCCGCTGGCCAGCGCCCAGGCCGCCTGCGGCGCCGGCCCCGGCAGACGCAGCACCGCGCTGCCGAGCATCACCGCGATCTGCCAGGTCGCGGCATCGTAGATGTTGGCGCCGTTGTGCACATTGACGCGCTCCATCTGCAGCTCGCCGGCCGCACCGCGCGGCGGCCTCAGCGTGTAGGCGGCGTCGTCATAGACATCGAGCACGGCACAATCGTGGCCGGGCAGCCGGCACACGTAGTCGCCCCAGTAATCCGCGCTGTCGCGGTAGCTGAGCGGCAGCTGCAGCCCGTTCAATGTGCCGGCCGTCGCGGTGAACAGCGCGCCACCCTGCTCCCGGCGATCGCTGACGAGAAAGCGGTAACTGGCCTCGAGTCCGTCGCTAGCGGCAGCGCGCACGCCGGCCGGCGCGGCAGCGATCATCAGCACGATCAGCGCGACTGCGAGGCACGGCCTGAAGTGTTCGGATTGCACGGTTTGCGTCCTGTCCCCGCCCGATTGCATCACAACGCACGCACCCGCGCCAGCACGGGGGCGCCCCGCCGGCGCATGCACGCGCGAGCGCGCGGGGCCCTGGCCGGGCGCGGGTAGCTCAGAACGCCAGCCGCACCCCCGCCTCGATGTTGAGCCCCGCCTCCGGCGCCACGTCGCGCAGCAGCGAGCTGGCATTGCGGATCTCCTCGTCGAGCAGGTTCTCGCCGCGCAGGAACAGCGTCCACTCACCACCACCGGCCGCGAATACGTATTCGGCGCGTGCCGCCAGCAGCGTGTAGCCCGGCACGGAACGCTCGCCCTCGCCGGTGCGATCCTGCTCCAGCACCTCGGTCACCCGCGCCGCCAGGTCCCACCCCCCGTGCTGCCACGCCAGCTCGGCGCCCAGGCGCCCGGGCGGAACGCGCGGCACATCGCCGCCGTCGTCGAACTCGCCGCGCACATGATCGCCGAAAATCGCCAGCGTGAAACTGCGCGGCAACTCCAGGCGCAGTTCGGACTCCAGGCCGTAGAAATCCGCCTCCGCCGCCGCCCACTGCAGTACCTCGAGGCACTCGTCCTCGCGGTCGGCGCTGCACACGGGCTCCAGCAGCGCCAGCTCCGGGTTGAAGAACGCGCCGGTCGCGCGCTGGAAGATGTAGTCGTCGTAGCGGTTGTAGAACGCGTCGATCCTGAAATCCACGGCGCCCTGGTGCAGGTGATAGCCGAGGTCGGCATTCAGCGAGCGCTCCTCGTCGAGGCTCTCGTCGCCGAGCTCGTAGCTGCGCGTGGCCACGTGCACGCCCTCGGAGTAGAGCTCCTCCATCGCAGGCGCGCGCCCGGCGCCGGACAGCGCGAACTTCAGCGTCTGCACCTCATCGAGCGACCACAGCGCCGAGACCGAGCCGCTCATGGTGCCGAAATCGCGCGCATCGCCGCGCGCCGGATCGTGGCTGTCGCGGCCCGCGCGCAGGCCGAACTCGTAGACCACGTCGCCGACATGCAGGTCCTCGACCAGGAACACGCCCCAGGACTCGCCGTCGGCGTCCGGCACGAAGGCCTCCTCTCCCGCGGCCGTGAATTTGCGCGAATGCAGTTGCAGGCCGATGGCGCCGTGCAGCGCATCGCTCGAGCGGTGCACCGCCTCGATGCGGCCGTCCCAGGCCTCGTTGCCGTACCGGGTGCCCGTGACGCCACTCTCGATCTCGTCGTGCCGGTAATCGGAATACGCGAGATAGCTGCGCAACAACTCCACGCCGCGCAGCGGATCGGCGAGCTCGGCACGCAGGTCGTAGCGAGTCTGCTGCAGGTCGATGCGCACGTCCTCGGCGACCGCGTACTCCTCGCGCCCTTGCTCCTCCAGCGCCAGCGCGTGATCACCGTCCTCGTCGTGCCCGTAGTGCTCCGCGTGGTCGTGCGCACCCGGCGGCACGCCGTACTCGTTGTCGAGTCGGCTCACCGCCATCCCGAGGAACCCGCGCCCGAACACCCACGACGCGCCGGCGGTGGCGCCGGAGGCCTGCGCCTCGCTGTTCTCGATCGATCCCTCGCTGCCGCCGCCATCGCGAAGCGCGTTGCCCGGAATCTCCACGTCGCCACTCTCGCGCCCGAAGCCGTCGAGATGCAGCGCCATGTCGCCCGCACCCGCATCGAGCCGTCCGGCCAGCACATCGCTCCCGGCGTTGCTGCCGTGGCGGTACTCGAGGGCTCCGCCCGGAGCGCCCGGCACCGTGGCCGGCACGCGGTTGTCGATCACGTTGACCACGCCGCCGATGGCACCGCTGCCGTAGAGCAGCGTGGCCGGCCCGCGCAGCACCTCGATGCGATCGGCCAGCACGGGCTCGGTGGCATTGACATGATCGGCGCTGGTGTTGGCGGCATCGCCCACCGGCATGCTGTTCTGCAGCACCAGCACGCGCGGCGCGCCCTGGCCGCGGATCACCGGCTGCCCCACCCCCGGACCGAACGAGGAGAACGCCACACCGGGCTCCTGCTTCAACGTCTCGCCGAGCGTGGCCGCGATACGCCGGCGCAATTCGGCACCGGCGATGAGGCTGGAGGGGTGCACGGTCTCGGCCTCGCCCTTGTGCATCGGAGCCGTGACGATGATCTCCTCGAGGCGCGGATCGGCGGCATGGGCGGCGACAGCGCTCGCGAGCAGGGCAGCGGCGCCGAGGCGCGCCGCGTGCGGACGCAATTCTTGCATGGTGACTACTCCATCGGACAATCAGGATGCGGACCGTCGGCAGACGGCCCGTGCTCGCGGGGCTTCGCGGCCCCGCTCAGGTTTCAGGCGACGGAGGTTGCGGGCGGGCCGCGGATGCAGACGTGCTGCGCCGGGGCGCGGGCAACGAGCGCGAGGGCCCGCGCCGCGACCGGCACGCGATGAAACGGGATGACCGGTACCACGACACCGCTCGCGGGAGCCTTGGCGGCACTGCCCGCGGCGCACAGGGAACAATCGGTCTGGGCGGTACCGGCATCCGGGACATGGACGTGATGAGCCCCGTCCAGCGCCAGCAGGCACAGGATCAGCGCGAGCGCAATGGCGCGTGTCGCTGCCAGCGGGTTCATCGACAAGCGGGGTCCGTCGGATGGAGGCGGCGCGATTATAGGGCAGCGGCATGACCGGCTCCAAATGCCCGGTAATTGTCGTGGACCGGGCACCGGCCCGCTGCGGAAAATGCCGCTTCGGCCCTCCGGCCCGGACCATGAGGACATCGGGATGATCAAGCGCATGCTCGTCAATGCCCTGCTGGCGCTCGCCACGGCAGCGGCGCTGGCCCTGCCGACGGGCGCCGCTGGCGCCGAGGTGCCGCGCGTCGGTCTCGTGCTCTCCGGCGGCGGCGCGCGCGGACTGGCGCACATCGGCGTGATCAAGTACCTCGAGGAGCACGGCATCCGCGTCGATGCCATCGCGGGCACCAGCATGGGCGCCGTCGTGGGCGGGATGTATGCCTCGGGACTCGACGCCGCGGCAATGGAGGAGATCGCAACCACGCTGGACTGGAAGTACGCCCTCGACGACACCACGCCGCGCGACCAGCTCTCGTTCCGGCGCAAGCAGCAGGATCTCGACTTCCTGGTGCGCGCCAAGCTGCGCTTTCGCGACGGCAAGTTGCGCCTGCCGATGGGCGCGATCGAGGGCCAGCACCTGAACCTCGTGCTGCACGACATCGTCGGCCACGTGTCGCGGATCAACGACTTCGATGCGTTGCCGATCCCCTTCCGCGCCGTGGCCACCGACATCGAGACCGGCGACCCGGTGATTCTCGCGCGAGGCGATCTCGCCGTGTCGATGCGCGCGAGCATGTCGATTCCGGGCATCTTCTCGCCCGTGGATCTCGGCGGCAAGCTGCTGGTCGACGGCGGTATCGCCAACAACGTGCCGGTCGACGTGGTGCAGGCGATGGGGGTCGAGCGCCTGATCGTCATCGACGTGGGCACGCCGCTCTACGACCGCGGGAAGCTCGAGAACGTGCTGTCGCTGATGGACCAGCTCACCACGATCATGACGCGCAAGAACTCCGAGCAGCAGCTCGCACGCATGGGACCCGGGGACATCCTGGTATCACCCGCGCTCGACGAGGCCGGCGTGCTGACGATGGGCTTCGACAAGGCCGAGCTCGCGATCCGGCTCGGCTACGAGGCTGCCGCGGCAATGGGGCCGCAGCTCGCGGCACTCGCCGCGCCGCAGGCGCCGCACCCGGCCGAGCGCCCGCGCCTGCGACTGCCGCGCATCGACGAGATCCGCGTCGACAGCAATGCGCCGGTATCGACGGCGCTGCTGCGCAACATGATCAAGCAACCGCTCGGCAGGAAGCTCGACCGCGAGCAGATGGAGCGCGACATTGCCGAGATCTACGGCCTGGACGAGTTCTCGCGTGTGGATTACGACGTGGCGCGCGAGGACGAGCGCTACGTGCTGACACTGCGCGCCACCGCGCACCCCGCCGGCGTCAACTACCTGAGGCTCGGCATGAGCTGGGACCAGGACAGCCGCGGCAGCAGCGAGTTCGGGCTGCGCGCGAGCTGGCTGCAGAAAGGCATCAACTCCCTCGGCGCGGAGTGGTACACCGTGGGGCAGCTCGGCGGTCGCTCGCGCTTCGGCACGGAGTTCCACCAGCCGCTCGACGTGGGACGGCGGTACTTCGTCGACGCCAGGTACGACTACCAGCAGCGGCTGATCAACATTTCCGAAAGCGGCGACGTGCGCGCCCGCGCGCTGGTCGACGACCATCGCCTGGAGCTGGCGCCGGGCATGCATTTCGCCAACCTCGCCTCGGTGCGCGCCGGTGCGTACCTCGGGACCGCGAACACCGACATCCAGATCGGCTCGCCGCTGCTCAGCTCGAACAGCGACGACGATGGCGGCTATTTCGCGGAGCTGCGCTACGACTCGCTCGACCGCGCCTTCTTCCCGCGCCGCGGCCTGCGCGTGGTCAGCCGCTACGACAACGGCCTGGAATCCTGGGGCGCGGAAGACTACGAAGCCTGGAGCACGACCGGCGTGCTCTCGCGCAGCTGGGGGCGCCACACGGTGAACGCGACGGCGCGCTGGTCGCAACTCGATCTCGATGCGGACGAGACGGTGCTCACCCTGCCCTCACAGGTATTCACGCTCGGCGGCTTCCTGTCGCTGTCGGGGACACGCGCGATTCGCTCGCGGGCAACTACCTGGGCCTGGCGAACCTGGTGTACTACCGCCGGCTCAACCAGCAATCGATCCTGCCCACGGACCTGCCGGTTTACGCGGGCGCGAGCATCGAGGCGGGCAACACCTGGTTCTACAAAGAGGACGTCGCGCTCGACGACCTGCTGTACGCTGGCAGCCTGTTCCTCGGCGTGGACTCGCCGCTCGGCCCGGTGTATCTCGGCGTCGGTTTCGGCGAGAACGACCAGCGCGCGCTCTACCTGCAGATCGGGCAGGTCTTCGACTGACGCCGCTCAGGACGCCAGCCAGGCGCGCAGCAGCGAGTGCGCCAGCGCGACCGGCGGCGGTGGTACGAAGGGCGCCTCGGCCTCGCCTGCCAGCGCGGCCTCCACGCCGGCGCGACCGACCCACATCGCGTCCTGCAGCTCCGTGGTGTCGAGCGTGATGGCCTCGTCCAGCGCCTCGGCCACGCAGCCGATCATCAGCGACGAGGGGAACGGCCACGGCTGGCTCACCACGTAGCGCACCGCGCCGGTGCGAATGCCCGCTTCCTCGAGGAGCTCGCGGCGCACCGCCTCTTCCAGCGATTCGCCCGGCTCCACGAAGCCCGCGAGCGCCGAGAAGAACTGCGGCGGGAACATCGGCTGGCGCCCGAGCAGCACGCGGCCCCCGAACTCCGCGAGCATGATCACCACCGGGTCAACGCGTGGGAAGTGCTCGGTGTTGCAACGCGCGCACTTGCGGCCCCAGCCGGCGCGAAACAGCGCGGTCGCGGCGCCACAGCGGGCGCAGAACAGGTGCCGGTAGTGCCAGTCGATGACGCTGCGCGCGCCGCCGTAGAGCGCGGCGTCCGCGGCGTCCAGGCGCGCCAGCGCCTGCATCACGGCCATCGAGCGGTTCACGCTGTCGGCCTCCTCGACCCTGAGCTCGGCAAAGCGCGGCTCGCCGCCGTCCAGGCCGAGCAGCACGAGCTCGTTACCTGCGGCGGCTTCGTGCATCGGGCGCCACAGCAGCCGGCCGTCGCCGCCGGTCAGCGGCTCCAGCCCGTTCAGGCCAAGCAGGCGCGCACGCGGATCGGCCCTGGCCGCGGCGAGCCTCTCGTCGTTGGTGCGAAGTGCGTCGGCGCGATCCAGCGTCGCGCCGGTGAATCCGGGGTTGAGTTCCATCGGTTCGTGTTCCGCTTGGCTATCGTTGTTCGCGTGTCGCGCGACGCTCAGGCGCGCACCAGGGCGGCATCGAGCACGCCCAGCCATGCCGCCCATCGCGCGGCGTCGGAAGGGAACTTCGGGTGATCGAAACGCGTGGCCAGCAATTCAGTGCCGTGGTGACGGTAGCGCAGCGCCGCGACCAGCGCGAGCTGCGCGCGGTAACTGGAACGCTGTTCCTCGGCGACCCACTTCGCCGGCGCGTCGGACCACAGACCGGCCGCGCGCAGCCGCCCGGCGATGCCCTCGGCCAGCGCCGCGTGTCCGGCACCGCGCGGTACCGCGAGGTAGAGACTGCCGTTGGCCTTGTCGCCGGCATCGAAGCACAGCTCGAAGCCATCGACGATCGACGCGGTGGAGAGTTCCGGGTCCTGGACCTGCATCGGCGGTGCTTCCGTTACATGTGGTTGGCGCGGGGGAGGATAGCGTCCTGCAACTCAGCGCACAATCGATAAAACATTTGCAGTGGGTGGTTTTTTTTGATCAGATGCGGGCTCGCGGCAGCACGCCCCCGGCGCAACCACAGCGGAACCCCACCCCATGAGCGACGCACGCAGAATCCTCGTCACCGGCGCCAGCGGGCTGGTCGGCGCCTGGGTGACGAAGGCGCTGTGCGCTCAGCCCGAGCGCTTTCGCGTGCGCGTGCTGGTGCGCTCGCGCGACAAGCTCGCCAGGGCGCTGGCGCCTCTCGGGGTGGACGTCGAGACGCTGGAGGTAGCCGAGGGCGACATCACCGATGCCGCGGCCGTGGCGCGTGCCGTCGTGGACTGCGATGCCGTGGTGCATTGCGCCGGCCTCTATTCCGCGGACGTCACCGAGCTGGCGCTGCTGACGAAGACCAACGTGACCGGCACGCGGATCGTGCTCGATGCCGCGCGCGGCGCCGGCGCCGACCCGGTGGTGCATGTCTCGAGCTATCTCGCGATGTTCCCGCCGCGTGGCGCGGTGCAACGCGCCGACGATCCCGTGACCGAGCCCAGGAGCGCGTACGCGAAGACCAAGGCCGAGGCCGAGCGCATCGCGCGCCGCCACCAGGACGACGGCGCCGCGGTGGTGATCGTTTACCCCGGCGCGATCCACGGTCCGCACGACCCGACCTTCAGCGCCACGCCCGCCTACCTCGCCGATGCGATCCGCAGCGACGCACTGCTGGTCAACGAGGGCGGGCGGCCCTACATCGACGTGCGTGATGTCGCGGAGCTGATCGTCAAGGCGCTCGAGCCGGGCCTCGGGCCGCGGCGCTTCATGCTCGGCGGCCCCTTCGTGCCCGACGGGCAATTCCACGCCCTGCTGTGCGAGCTGTTGCAACACCCGGTGAAGGCCAAACGCGTGCCCGGCTGGCTGTTGCGCGCGATCGGGCGCATCGGCGATATGCGCCGCGTGCTCACGGGGCGCGAACCGCAGCTCACCTACGAGGCTGCCTGCGTGATCACGCGCAGCGTGCCCTGCGACGATGCCGCGGCGATCGCGCTGCTGGGGCGCCCGCTGACCGATATCCGCACGCTGCTGCACGACCTGCTGCTGTGGATGTACCAGGCCGGGCACCTGGATGCCGCGCAGGCCGGGCCAGCGCTGGTCGCCGAAGCAAGAGAACTGGAAACCAAACGGAGCTGAGCCGATGAAATACTGGCAAGTGGTCGCGATGACCGACATGGAGGAGATCCCCGCGCTGGCACTGAAGGCCGAGGAGATCGGGCTGGAGGGCATCACGCTGGGGGACCACCTGATCACCTTCCAGGAGCAGTACGAAGCCTACCCCGAGAGCGAGGACGCGGTGATCCGCTGGTACCCCGAAACGCACTGGCCCGACCCCTGGGTGCAATTCGGCGCGCTGGCGCAGATCACCAGGCGCATCAAGTTCCTGACCACGATCTTCGTGCTCCCGATGCGCGACCCGTTCTCGATCGCCAAGGCGCTCTCGACGGCCGCGCGGATCAGCAACGACCGCATGATCCTCGGCACCGGCATCGGCTGGCAGGAATCGGAGTTCGCGCTGGTCGAGCGCGAGTTCCGCAACCGAGGGGCGCGCTGCGACGAGATGCTCGAAGTGATACGACTGCTGATGACCGGCGAGGTGATCGAGTTCCACGGCAAGCACTTCGACTTCCCGCGCCTGCAGATGGCGCCCGGCACGCGCGAGCAGGTGCCGTTCTGGATCGGCGGTTACAGTGACGCCGCGCTGAAGCGCGCGGCGCGCTACGAGGGCTGGGTCGGCTCGATGCACGACATCGCCGGGCTGAAGGAAATCATGCAGAAGCTGAAACGCGAGCGCGAGGCGATCGGACGCAGCATGGACGACTTCAACGTCATCCTCGCGGTGCACGACAAGGGCAAGAGCGCGGACCTCTACCGTGCCGCCGAGGATCTCGGCGTGAACCACATCTACAAGCCCGCGTGGCTCGACGAGAAGGGCCGCGCCAGCAAGCTCACGCTCGACGAAAAGCTCGCCGAGATGGATCGCTTCGCGGAGCGCTTACTGTAGGTCGGGCTCGTGGGTCGGGCTTCAGCCCGACAAGGGTTCGTCGAACGCCGAACCCGCCTCATCGAATCATCGTACCGGTCGGCATGAATGGCGACATCAGCATCCGGGCCGCCACCCGTCGGCACCAATGCCGACCTACGGGAGCTCAGACACGGATCGCGATGGTCTTGGTCTCGAGGTATTCCTCGAAGCCCTCCGCTCCCATCTCGCGCCCCAGTCCGCTCTGCTTGTAGCCGCCGAACGGAGCATCGGCGGCGTAGAAGTTGCCGCCGTTGACGTTGATGGTGCCAGTGCGGATACGCCGCGCCACGCGCAGCGCGCGCGCCTCGTCTGCCGACCACACCGCGCCCGACAAACCGTATACCGAATCGTTGGCGATGCGGATCGCGTCCTCCTCGTCGTCGTAGGCGATGACCGCGAGCACCGGACCGAAGATCTCCTCCTGCGCGATCGTCATGTCGTTCGTCACATCGACGAACACCGTGGGCTCGACGTAGCAGCCCCTGGGCAGCTGCGCCGGCCGGCCGCCGCCCAGCAGCAGGCGTGCGCCCTCCTGCTTGCCGCGCTCGATATAACCGAGCACGCGCTCCTGCTGGCGCTTGTTGATCAGCGGACCCATGATCTGGTCTTCGGCCGCCGGGTTTCCGTACTGGATATAGCCGAAATACGTCTTCAGTATCTCCTCGGCCTCGGCCTGGCGCGACTTCGGCACCAGCAGCCGCGTCGCGATCGCGCAGCCCTGCCCCGCGTGGAAGCAGACCCCCAGCGCGCTCAGCAGCGCGCTGCCGAAGTCGGCATCGTCGAGCAGGATGTTCGCCGACTTGCCGCCGAGCTCGAGGAACACCTTCTTCACCGTGGCCGAAGCGCGCGCCATGATGTGCTTGCCCACCGCCGTGGAGCCGGTGAACGACACCATGTCGACACGCGGGTCACCCACCAGCTGGTCGCCGACCTCGCGCGGATCCTCCGAGGTGATCACGTTGAACACGCCCGCGGGAATCTCGGTGTGCTCCTTCACCAGGCGGCCCAGCATCGTTGCCGACCACGGCGTGTCGGGCGCGGCCTTCAGCACCACGGTGCAGCCGGCGGCGAGTGCCGGTATGCACTTGGCGAGGTTGATCTGCAGCGGCACGTTCCAGGGCGTGATGCAGGCGACCACGCCGATCGCTTCCTTCTCGACGAGGCGGCGGCTCTTCAACGTGCCGAACGCGCTCACGCCGATGTCGCGGCTCCACTGGAATTTCGGCAACGTCTCCAGCGTGTAATCGATGAAGCCGATGGGCACGTCGCACTGCGGACCGCCGGCGCCGCAGATGCCCAGGGGGCTGCCGGTCTCGGCGGCTATCTGCTGCTTGAAATCGTCGCGCACCGCGAGCAGCGCATCGCGCAGCTGGCGGATGCAGCGCAGGCGCAGGGCGTGGTTGGTCGACCAGTCGGTGGTGTCGAAGGCGCGTCGCGCCGCGGCAATCGCGCGCTCCATGTCCTCGGTTCCGGCGTCGGCAACCTGGCCGATCACCTCCTCGGTCACCGGGCTGATGTTGGCATAGGTCCTGCCGGAGGCGGCCGGCACCAGTTCGCCGTCGATGAACAGGCGGGATTCGGGGTTCATTGTCTCTTGTTCCTCATGTACGCAGTCAGTGGCTTCGTTCCGGTTGCGCGCCGCAGCGGGCGCGTTCAGTCGAGCGTGCCGAACAGCTTGTCGTAGAGCAGCGTGATCGTGGCGTAATTTCCCTTCTGCATGTCGATGTGATGGACGTGGTGCTTGAAACTGATCCAGTTCAGCAGCTTGTAGCCCGGCAGCTCGAACTTCACGTGGTTGAAGGTGTTCAGCTGGATGTAGACGACCGAGGCGATCGCCACGCTCACGACGTGGAAGCCGCCGAGCGCAAACCCCAGCCCCAGCACGGTGAAGTGAAACAGCAGCTGGCCGATGGTCGTCTCCACCGGGTGCACGTAGAAGGCATCGATGTGCGAGGGATCGCGCGCCTGGTGGTGCACGGCATGCACGCGGCGGAAAAAGCGCAGTACCGCGAAGCGGCTGTCGTGCGCGGCATGGAACAGGAAGCGGTGCGTCAGGTAGTAGAAGAAGTCGTAGACCATCAGGATCAGCACGATGTCGAACAGTCCTCGCCACAGCGGCCGTGGTTCGAAGCTCACGACCAGGGGCGCCATCACGAAAAAGAACGCGAGATTGGTCCACATCCCTGCGCGTATGCTGCGCTTGATCATCGGCGGGTACTTGTCCCTGCCCAGGCGCTCCTTGTCCAGCGCGCGGTTCTGCTCGCGCACGCCCCGGAAGGCCGGCACCTTGAACACGAGCCAGCGCCCGAACTTGCCGAGCGCCACCACCATCACGATCAGCGCTATTCCTGCCTTCCAGTCGTAGACACTCGACAACCATTCAACACTCATCGTTCACTCCTCCCGGGTGTAACCGAGCAGCAGGCGCGCCAGTTCGCGCCCACCCTGCGGTCCTAGTTGCTGTATCAGTTGCCTGGCGATGGCATCCAGGTCGGGGCGCGACTGGAAAACCTCGGATTCGAGCGCCAGCGCCGCGTAGAGCGACGCCGCGAGCGTGCGCAGGCGCGAGAGCCCCGCGGCGCCGATGATGGCCGCGAACTCGCGCTCGAGTTCATCGACCGAGGCCACCGAGTCG
>JAKJFB010000529.1:313-2421 GCA_022705125.1 Pseudomonadota bacterium | reverse complement strand
GAGTCGAACCTGCTGGAGAATCCCTTCGGCCTGACCGCGCACAAGCCGAACTACATGCTCCCGGTCACCTACAACAGCAAGATCCACGAAGAGCCCTGGACGTCCATCTACCCTGACGCGAACATGGACGATATCGAGGCGAAATTCCAGATCAGCTTCAAGGCGCAGCTGTGGGACATCAGTGAACGTTTCGGCCTTTGGGCGGCCTACACGCAGGAAAGCTGGTGGCAGGTCTACAACGACGAGGAGTCCGCGCCGTTCCGCGAAACCAACTATCAGCCCGAGATCTACCTGTCCTACGACACCCGGGCCGAGCTGTTCGGGTTCCGCGTGGCGCAGCTCAACCTCGGATTCAACCACCAGTCGAACGGCCGCAGCGCACTGCTCTCGCGCAGCTGGGACCGCATCGTCGCCGGGGCCCTGCTGGAGCGTGACAACCTCGCGATCTCGCCGCGCCTCTGGTACCGGCTGCCCGAGGACAAGGAAGACGACGACAACCCCGACACCGAGGACTACTACGGTTACGGGGATCTGCGCATCGCGTATCTCTGGCATGACCAGACCTTCTCGGCGCTGGCGCGCAACAATCTGCAGAGCGACGACAACCGCGGCGCGCTGCAGCTCGACTGGAGCTTTCCGCTCAACCGCCGCTTCAAGGGCTATGTGCAGTACTTCTACGGCTACGGCGAGAGCCTGATCGACTACGACGTGAAGACCAACCGTCTCGGCGTCGGCGTGATGCTGACCGACTGGCTGTAACGCCCCTGACCGGCCGCATCTGGCGCAGGCCGGCGAACCGTAGCTGCCCCGGCCGCTGTATGGATCCTGTCTCGCTTCGCGGGTGATGATTCAACGGCCAGGGCCACCGACGCCAGGGACAGGCGCCCGGAGTGCCCGAGCATGTAGTCTGGCCCGATCGTACAGGCCGGCAGTGCGTGTGCCTGATCCCTGGTTGCGGAGACTTCAGCGATGGCCAACACGTTCAGCGGCCAACTCGTGCTCGTGACGGGCGCCGGCTCCGGCATCGGCCTGGAGATCGCGCTCGCCTTCGCGCGCGCAGGTGCGCGGCTGGTCATCACCGACGTGAACACGAGCGCGCTGGAAGTCGCCGAGGCGGCCGTGACCGCGCTCGGCGCTCCCTGCATGGCGGCGCGCTGCGACGTCACCAGCGAGCAGGAGGTGCTTGCCCTCGCGGAACGGGTGAAGGCGCAGGCGGGGGTCCCGGAGATACTCGTCAACAATGCGGGCATCGGCTATTTCGGCCAGTTCCTCGATACGCCCCCCGCGGCGTGGCGTCGCGTGCTCGACGTGAACGTGATGGGCGTGGTGCACGGCATCCGCGCCTTCCTGCCCGCGATGCGCCAAGCCGGCGGCGAGCGCTGGCTCGTCAACGTCGCCTCCACGGCAGGCTTCGCGCCCGCGCCCTCGATGAGCGCCTATGCCGCGTCCAAGCACGCGGTTGTCGGGCTGTCCGAAGTGTTGGCGATGGAGCTCGACGGCAGCACGGTGCGCGTGATGGTGGTCTGTCCCGGCGTGATCAATACCCCGATCGTGGCTGGCAACGCGCAGCTGGCGCCCGAGATCCCGCGCAGCCAGATCGAGCGCCTGCAGGCGTATTACGTCGCGCACGGCTGCCCGCCGCGCGAAGTCGCCGACGCGCTGCTGCGGGCGCTGGCACGCGGCGAGCAGCTGCTGTTCGCCGGGCCGCTGGCGCGCTCGGCGTCGATCCTGATGCGGATCTCGCGGCGGCTGGCGCGGCGCGTGACGCTGCGCAAGGCGCACGATATGGGCTACCTGTGATGCCCGCAGCGTTCCCGCAGTTGCACGCCCGGGGATAAGGATCTCGGAATCGTCCTGTCGTTCATGGCTCCCGGGCAGCTGCGATCCGGGCGGCGCGAACTTCCACGCTCAGCTTCGGTATGTGCCCGTTGAACTTCGACCCGGCCTCGGCGCCGACGGCCTCGACCACGGGCGTGCCGAGGTCGATGCCGACGTCGGCCGTCTCGTCCGCGGAGAAGATCCCGCCCTGGGTTTGCTCGATCCGTCCCTCGGCGACCTTCTCGCCGTTGACGTAGAGCGTGCCCACGCCGCCCTTGCCGGGCCCGCCG
>JAKJFB010000529.1:0-303 GCA_022705125.1 Pseudomonadota bacterium | reverse complement strand
AGCGTCGCCTTGCCCGGCGCCAGCGGCTTGCTCGCCGCGATGCTGGTCTGCTCCAGGCCCAGGAAGTTGTAGTTGTAGGCCGGCACGCCGTCCTTGACGTACAGCGACCAGCCGCCGAAGCGGCCACCCTGCGCCAGGATGGTGCCGTTGGCGCCGCCCTGCGGCACTTCCAGTTCCGCCGTGATGGTCTTGGAACGGTTCTTCACGTTGACGAACACGCTCTCCATCATGCCGGTCATGCCCTCGGCCAGGGTCATGGACGTGCGTCCGCCCATCAGGTCGGGCCGGCCGACCGCGGCGGCA
>JAKJFB010000528.1 GCA_022705125.1 Pseudomonadota bacterium | reverse complement strand
GAGTTCGGCGACACTTACGGGAATGTCTTCGCCCTGCTCGGCGAGGGCGTGAGCCACGCCGAGCTCGAGCGCCACGCCGAGGCGATCCGCGGCGAGCTGCTGCGCGTGAAGGACGTCGCCAAGGTGAGCTTCTTCGCCGAGCAGCCGCAGCGCGTCTTCGTGGAGATCTCCAACACGCGCCTCGCCACCCTGGGCGTGCGCCTGGACGACATCGTCGGCGCGCTCGCCCGGCAGAACGCGGAGACCGGCGCCGGCTTCTTCGAGACCGGGGATGAGCGCATCTGGCTGCGGCCGTCGGGGCAGTTCGAGGACCTCGACGCGATTCGCGCCACCGTGATCCGCGCCGGCGGGCGCAGCCTGCGCCTGGGCGACATCGCCGAGGTGCGCCGCGGCTACGCCGACCCGCCGGCCGAGCGCCTGCGCTTCATGGGGCAGGAGGCGCTCGGCATCGGTGTGTCGATGCGCAGCGGCGGCGACATCGTCGCGCTTGGCCGCCAGCTCGACGCGGCGGTGGAGAAGATCGTCGCGCAGTTGCCCGTCGGCATCCGCCTCGAGCGCGTGGCCGACCAGCCGCGTGCGGTCACGCGGGCGGTCGACGAGTTCGTCAAGGTGCTCGCCGAGGCGGTGCTCATCGTGATGGCGGTGAGCCTGCTGTCGCTCGGCTTCCGCACCGGCGTGGTGGTGCTGGTGATCATCCCGGTGGTGCTGGCGATCACCTTCATGTTCATGCACCTGTTCGACATCGGCCTGCACAAGATCTCGCTCGGGGCGTTGATCATCGCGCTCGGCTTGTTGGTGGACGACGCGATCATCGCCGTCGAGATGATGGCGAGCAAGATGGAGCAGGGCTGGGGCCGGGTGCGGGCGGCGAGCTACGCGTGGACCTCGACCGCGATGCCGATGCTCTCGGGCACGCTGGTGACGGCAGCGGGTTTCCTGCCGGTGGCGCTGGCGGCGTCCTCGGTGGGCGAGTTCACGCGCTCGATCTTCCAGGTCACGGTGACCGCGCTGCTGGTGTCGTGGATCGCCGCGGTGCTCTTCGTGCCCTATCTGGGCTACTACCTGCTGCCCGACTTCAGCAAGCGCGCCGGGCAGCCCTCGCGGCTGGCGCGCGTGGTCGGAAGGGTCTGGCCGGCGCTGGGGCGGCGGATGGCGGAGCGCGACCTCCATGCCCACGAGCAGCACGACGAGTTCGCGATCTACCACACGCCCTTCTACAACCGGCTGCGGGCGCTGGTGAACGCCTGCGTGCGCTGGCGCTGGGGGGTGATCCTGCTCACCGTGGCGATCTTCGTCGGCGCGCTGTTCGTGTTCGCCCGCTTCGTGCCGCAGCAGTTCTTCCCCGACTCGACGCGGCCCGAGCTGCTGGTCGACCTGCGCCTGGCCGAGGGTGCGTCGCACCACGCCACCGAGGTCGCGGTGAAGCGGCTGGAGGCCTTCCTCGACAGGCAGGAGGGCATCGAGAACTACGTGGCCTGGGTGGGCACCGGCAGCCCGCGCTTCTACCTGCCGCTCGACCAGCAACTCGCGCAGACCAACTTCGCCCAGCTCGTGATCCTCACCGCCGGCCTGGCCGAGCGCGAGGCGCTGCGCGCGAAACTGATCCACCTCTTCGAGGACGAGCCCTGGCCGCTGCGCGGCATCGTCGTCCGGCTGGAGAACGGGCCGCCGGTGGGCTTTCCTGTGCAGTACCGGGTGAGCGGGCCGGATCTGGCCGAGCTGCACCGGCGTGCGCAGGCGGTGGCCGAGGCGATGCGCGCCAATCCGCACCTTTCCAATGTGCATATGGACTGGGTGGAGCCGTCCAAGGTGGTGCGGGTGGCGATCGACCAGGACAAGGCGCGCCTGCTCGGCGTCTCCACCCAGGACCTCTCCAGTCTGCTCGCCACCTCGCTGCAGGGCATGACCGCAACCCAGTTCCGCGAGGGCAACAAGACCATCGCGCTGGTGCTGCGCGGTGCGGAGAGCGAGCGCGCGCACCTGTCGCAGCTGCCCGACCTCGCCCTGCCGGTGGGCGGCGGGCGCAGCGTGCCCTTGGCGCAGGTGGCGCGCCTCGAGCACGACTTCGAGCCGGGGGTGATCTGGCGGCGCAACCGCATCCCCACCGTGACCGTGCGCGCCTCGCTCTACGACGGCACCCAGCCCGCGGTGGTGGTGGGCCAGCTCGCGCCGCGCATGGCCGAGCTCTCCGCGCAGCTGCCGCTCGGCTACCGGCTCGAGGTCGGCGGCGCGGTCGAGGAGAGCGCCAAGGGCAGCGGCTCGGTGGGCGCCGGCATGCCGATCTTCGTGCTCACCGTGCTCACGGTGCTGATGCTGCAGCTGAAGAGCTTCTCGCGCACCATCATCGTCGTGCTCACCGCACCGCTCGGCCTGATCGGTGTCGCCGCCTTCCTGCTCGCCTTCGGCAAGCCCTTCGGCTTCGTCGCC
>JAKJFB010000527.1 GCA_022705125.1 Pseudomonadota bacterium | reverse complement strand
CCTGGCAAAGATGGCGGCGTTCGGGGTCGATGCGCGCGACCTGCGCACGGCCTTCGCGCGCGAGCACCTGTCGCTGCCGGGCGGCTTCGTCGTCGGCGAGCGCACGCACCTTCTCGGCCGGCTGCTCACGCCGCGCAGCCTCACCTCGTTCGGCGGAGGAATGGCGGCCGCCTACGTGTTCCTCCACGTCATGCCGGAACTCCACGGCGCACGCCATGCGTTCACGGAAGCTGCCGCCATGGCGCTGCCGTACGAAGGCAAGGCGATCTACTACCTGGCCCTGGCCGGATTCCTGAGCTTCTACGGCATCCGGCACTTCCATACGCGCCAGTTGAGCGCGCGCGAGGGCAAGCCGGATCGCCTGGACTTCCAGGTCCAGATCGGGGGCTTCGCCGCCTACGCCTGGCTGATGGGCTATCTGCTGCTGCGCGGGCTCGAAGCGCATCACATCGCCATCGGCCTGTACGCGGTCGCCATGGCTTTCCACTGTCTCGCGATCAACCGCGAACTGAGCCACGAATACGGCAACGACTACCGCCGCACCGGTCGCTTCATCCTCGCGGGCATGGCCCTCGCCGGCTGGGCAAGCGCGGCGCTGCTCGACCTGCCGGCGAGCCTGATCCCGCTGCTGCTCGCCTTTCTGTCGGGCGCCGTGATCATGAACAGCCTGATCCTGGAACTGCCGACGGAAAAGGATGGCCGCTTCTGGCCCTTCATCACGGGCGGCCTCCTCTACGGCCTCATCCTGCTGCCGCTGGGCTGACGGCGACCTTCCTCTTTTTACGGAGAAACCAGAAATGGACGACATCTGGATGCGCATCCTCGACAACATGAGCGATCGCGTGAGCGGCCCGCTGAAGTTCCGCCTGCTGCTGCAACCGCTCATGGCGGCGATCTTCGCCATCAAGGCCGGGCTGCTCGATGCCCGAACCGGCAAGCCGCCCTACTTCTGGGCGCTGGCGACCAGCCCGGAGCACCGGGTAGACATGTTGAAGGATGGCTGGAAGAGCGTCGGCAAGGTGTTCATCCTCGCCGTCGTGCTCGACGTCGTGTACCAGATCATCGTGCTGCGCTTCGTGTATCCGGGCGAAGTCATCCTCGTCGCCTTCACGCTGGCGATCCTGCCCTACCTGCTTCTGCGCGGGCTGGTCACCCGCATTGCCAGGAGGCGCTGATCGCGAGCCGGTGACTTGTGACTTGGCGGCTTACAATGGCGGGCCTTGCTTCAATTGCCGATGCCACAGATGAAGATCGCCACCTGGAACGTCAACTCGCTCAAGGTCCGCCTGCCCCAGGTCCTCGACTGGCTCGCCACCAACCGCCCTGATGCGCTGTGCCTGCAGGAACTGAAGCTCGAGGACAAGGCCTTCCCGGTCGCCGAGCTCGAAGCCGCCGGCTACCACGCCGTCTTCATCGGCCAGAAGACCTACAACGGCGTCGCCATCCTGAGCCCGCAGCCGATCGCCGAGGCCAGCGTGGTGCGCAACATCCCCGGCTTCGAGGACGAGCAGGCGCGCGTGATCTGCGGCACCGTGGGCGGCCTCCGGACCATCGGCGCCTACTTCCCCAACGGCCAGGCGGTGGGTTCGGACAAGTTCGAGTACAAGCTGCGCTGGCTCGCGGCGCTGACCGACTGGCTGCGCGAGGAGTTGAAGACGCACGAACGCCTGGTGCTGGCCGGCGACTTCAACATCGCACCGGAAGACCGCGACGCCCACCCCGACTGGAAGGACGAGATCCACGTGTCGGAGCCCGAGCGCGCCGCCTTCCGCGCGCTGCAGGACCTCGGCCTGATCGACGCCTTCCGCCTCTTCGAGCAGCCCGAGCGCGCGTTCTCGTGGTGGGACTACCGGATGATGGCCTTCCGGCGCAACTTCGGCCTGCGCATCGACCACCTGCTGGTGTCGCCGGCGCTGCGCGCGGCCTGCCGCAGCTGCGTGGTCGACAAGGAACCGCGCCGGCTGGAGCGGCCGTCGGACCACGCGCCGGTGGTGCTGGAACTGGCCTGAAGCGATGAGCGCCAGCACCTCCCCGACCGACGCCGGGCGCCTCGAAGCCCGCTACCCGGTGCTGGCCGAGCTGTCGGCACCGGCACGCGCCCGCCTGCTGCAAAGCGCGCACTGGATGCACGTGCCCGCGGGCGCAATGCTGTTCGACGACCATCAGGCCTGCGAGGGCTTTCCCTTCGTGGTCGAGGGCACGGTGCGGGTGAGCAAGTGCGCGCCGAGCGGGCGCGAGCTGCCGCTCTACCGCGTCGGCCCGGGCGA
This sequence comes from Pseudomonadota bacterium, assembly GCA_022705125.1. The sequence goes on along the minus strand of JAKJFB010000527.1, from coordinate 165 downwards.
GACCTGCATCATCTCCTCGTCCTGCCTGCTCGGCCACGAGGACTACAACGCGCGCGGCGTCACCGAGTCCGACACCCTGCTGATGCTGCTGCCGAAGGCGGTGTTCGACGACATGATGGGCGAACGCCCCTTCCGCGACTTCGTCTTCCACCTGTTTGCCGAGCG
>JAKJFB010000526.1:2133-2432 GCA_022705125.1 Pseudomonadota bacterium | reverse complement strand
GGATCGACATCGGCCTCGTGGTGACGAACCGCGCGACGCAGAACGAGTACAACACGCGCGCCCAGTACATCCAGCAGAGCCTGCAGTTGGAGCCGGTCTACCAGAATCTGATCCGCACCCTGGCGGAGCTTTCCGTCCGGCAGAACGATGCGCAGCTGCGCGGGCTGCTCTCCGCGCAGGGCATCAGGTTCAGTGTGGCGAACCCCGAGGCGAAATCCGCGGAGCAGTCAGACGCGCCGGCGGGGGCGAAACCAGGGGTGAGCCCCGAGGCGCAAGCAGAGACGCAAAGCAACGGCAGG
>JAKJFB010000526.1:0-2123 GCA_022705125.1 Pseudomonadota bacterium | reverse complement strand
CCGCCTGCAAGCCCTATTCATGCCCGTCGCGACCGAAGGCGGAGCGAGGTACAGCACCGCGCTGCCGCTGCTGCTCGCGATGTTCACGCTGGTGCTGTGGTTCGGCTTTCAGGCCTGGCAGCTGGTCGCCGAGCGGAACAACCTGAAAGTCCTGGCCGCAAACCAGGCGACGATGTACGCCAACGCGCAGAAGATGCGCGCGCAGCTGGACGCCATCGCTTCGGGGACGGCCGAGCTCGCTCGCGAGGGCAATGTCAACGCCGCGCAGGTAGTGCAGGCGCTGGCCAGCAAGGGAATCACGATCAAGTCGAATGGTGCGGCAGGCGAATCACCGGGCGTGAACTGACGCGTCCGCGGCGCCGCGCGCGACCGCCCGGAGCGATATGCACCCCTTCATGATTGGTGCCCGCGCGGATTCTGTGATTGCCATTGTCAGGTGTCGCGGCACATCGCGTCCACGTCGCGCGCCGCGGTCCAGCCGAGTTCGTGGCGCTGCCGCGCATTGGTTGTCCCATCATTGATGGCAGTTACCTCGCGGGAATTGCCACGCAGTCCGAGGACAGCAGCTAGACTTGCTGCTGTTGCGTCCACCCTGCCAGCGAACATGCAACGGCTCAACGGGATCCGGCAGGGCTGAGCGTGCGGCTCGCCGGCTTTCCCGGTTGTGGCGCTTCCCGATTCCCGGTGCCGACAAGAGCAAATGCCGATGAAGATCGCTCCGCATCATCTGGTTCTCGCAATCGTGCTTGGCCTCGCGTCCTCGCCTGGTCGCGCCGACAACGAGGCTGCCGCGTATTACGAAGACGCCCTGACGCGCTTTGAGCGCAACGACCTCGAAGGCACCATCGTCCAGCTCAAGAATGCGCTGCAGGAAGACCCCAAGCTGATGGCGGCGCAGGTTCTGCTCGGAAAGGCACATCTGCGCAAAGCGGACCCGGCCGCGGCACAGACGGCGCTGGAGAAGGCGCTGGAGCTGGGTGTCAGCCGCTCGGAGGTAGCGGTTCCGCTGGCCCAGGCGCTGTACGAACAGGGGAAGTACCGGGATCTGCTCGATCGGCTCCTGCCTGATACAACGGCCACCCAGGCACAGCGGGCCGAACTGCTGGTGTTGCGCGGCCATGCGTTCAAGATGCTCGGCGAGTTCGAGGAGGCGGCGCAGTCGTACCGGCGCGCACGCGCGGCCGATCCGCGATACGTTCCCGCCATATTGTCGGAGGCGGACCTGCTCGCCGAGGAAGGCAAGCGAACGGATGCCGAGGAGTTGATCGAGCAGGCCCTGGCGCTCGCGCCCAACGATCCCGCCGTGTGGACGCGCAAAGCCTCGATCGCCCATGCCTACGCTGATGTCACCACCGCGCTTGCCGCCTACGATCACGCGCTGGCTATCGATTCCGGGATCGTCGAGGCGCGTGTCGGCCGCGCAGGCCTGCTGGTCGATCTCGGCCGCCTGGATCAGGCTGACTCGGACCTGGAATACCTGCTCCGCGAGGCGCCCGGCGAGCCGCGCGCTCACTACCTGCAGGCGGTGGTGCTGAACAAGCGCGGCGACGGCGACGGTGCGCGCAAGGCGTTGCTGGAGACAACCGCGATTCTGGACGCGCTGCCCCCCGAGGTGCTGCGGGCCCGCATACCCCAGGGGCTGTTGCTGGGTGGTCTCAGCCATTACGGGCTCGGCCAGATGGAGAAGGCCGCCACGTACCTGGCGGCCTTCATCGATGCGAATCCGCGCCACCCCGGCAGCCGCAAGCTACTCGGTTCGATCGAACTGGGCCGCGGCAATCACCGGGAAGCCATCGAGGTGCTGGAGCCGGCCAGAAGGGCCGCTCCCCGCGATCCCGATGTCCTGGCGCTGATGGCCTCCGCCTACATGGGGCGCGGTCAGTACGAAACGGCCAACCGGCTCCTCGAAGAGGCGCTGCAGGCGAGCGGCGAAGCGGCGGGGATCCAGGCCAACCTCGGGTTCAGCCTCATCGGGGCGGGGCAGCAGAAGCCGGGCCTGGACAACCTGGAAGCCGCCTTCGCGAAGGACCCCTCCCAGGCTCGCGTCGGCTTCGCGCTGACGGTGATGTACATCAAGCTGGGCGAGTTCGAAGCGGCGGTGTCGATGGCGGGCAAGGTGGCGG
>JAKJFB010000525.1 GCA_022705125.1 Pseudomonadota bacterium | reverse complement strand
CCTGCCAGCGCAGCCAGGCCTGCTGCACGCCGAGCACCGCCTGCTCGATGCCAAGACCGATGCGCTCCATCAGAGCCAGCCACGACACCCCGGTGAACAGCGACAGCCCCGTGGCCAGCAGCGCGAGCAGCAGCAGCGTGCCGCCGGTGAAGCCGAAGCTGCGCCGCACGAACTGGGCGAGTTCCATGCCGATCAAGCCGCCGGGCTCGAGCGGCAGCGCCGCACCGTGGGAGTGGAAACGCAGGAATTCGAGCGCGCTGCTGGTGATCAGCACCACGAAGAAGCCGATCATCACGAAGATGAAGGAGCGGTGGTCGAGCTCGAGCCTGTTCTTGAGGCGGCGGAAACCCCACAGCAGGCTGTAGCCGAGGAAGACCACCCACCACCACGAGGAAATGCCGAAGAGATAGAGCAGGAGGTCCGCCAGCCAAGCGCCGAAACGCCCGCCCGGATTGGCAACGCGGGTGACGTCGGAGGCGTGCGACCAGCCTGGGTCGGACTCGCTGTAGCCGACGAGGATCATGCCGACGTAGAGCGAGACCACGCCGAGGATCAGCCAGCGGGCCTCCTGCAGCAACAGCGAGATCTTTTCGGGCAGCGGCTGGGAACGGGAGGACGAACGAGACAGCATTGCGTTGCGGCCGCAGGGAGAGTGGAACAACCCCGGATTATACGGGATCGGTCCCCACCCCGCCGCCGCGCTTGCGGATGCTCACAAACGGCCGAGCGGCGAGCGCGCGTTCACACGTCGTTGAGGCGCTCACGCAACAGGATGCCGTCGGGCCCTTCCTCGATCAGACCCTGCTGGCCGAGGTCCTTCATCACCCGGCTCACCATCTCGCGCGAGGCGCCGATCATCTTGGCGATGTCCTGCTTGGAGATGCGCCGGACCACCACCGACTGGCCACCGACGTCCTCGGCCATCTCGATCAGCAGGCGCGCAACACGGCCGTAGACATCCATGAGCGCGAGGCTCTCGATCTTGCGATCGGCGTTGCGCAGGCGCTCGGCGAGGTTGCACATGATGCGCCAGGACACGTCGAAGCTGTCCTGCATGATGCGGCGGAAATCCTGCTTGGAGATCAGCACCAGATCGGCCGGCACCACGGCGATCACCGAGGCCGAGCGCGGCCGCTCGTCGAACATGCCCATCTCGCCGAAGAGCTCGCCCTGGCCGAGGATGGACAGGATTACCTCGCGGCCGTCCTCGTCGCTCACCACGACCTTGAGGCTGCCGGTGAGCACGAGATAGACGTAGTCGGGACGGTCGCCCGCGCACACCACGGACTGCCCGCGGGGGAAGCGACGCATCATCGACACGCGCGCGATGCTGGCCAACGACTCGTCGGACAGGCCATGGAACAGCGGGAAGGTCTTCAGGGCGACGACGGAAACGGCGGTGGCTTGGGTCATGCGCGCTCCAGGCACGAGGAGTGGAACAGTTGAAACATGCATTTTCAAGTTTATACGATCACCCCGGGCTTATTCTCGATTTCGTGACGGAGATCACACTTTCCGCATCCAGCGGGAATTCGATGCGTGTCGCTGCACCACAGACAGGAACGCGCGTCTCCCCATCGGAATCACGCGCGAGCGCCCGGACTCCGGCGACCACCTCCAACCCCCGCCGCCCCCTCCGCTATAATCGGCGCCTCGCAATCCACCCGCAGGAAGCCTCGTCCATGACCACCAAACACGCCCGTCTGCTGATCCTCGGCTCCGGCCCCGCCGGCTACACCGCCGCCGTCTATGCCGCGCGCGCCAACCTGAACCCGGTGCTGATCACCGGCCTCGCCCAGGGCGGCCAGCTCATGACCACGACCGAGGTCGACAACTGGCCGGCCGATGCAGACGGCGTGATGGGTCCGGACCTGATGGCGCGCTTCCAGAGGCACGCCGAGCGCTTCAACACCGAGATGATCTTCGACCACATCCACACCGTGAAGCTGGGCGAGAAGCCCTTCCGCCTGATCGGCGACAGCGGCGAATACACCTGCGATGCGCTGATCATCTCCACCGGCGCCACCGCCAAGTACCTCGGCCTGCCCTCGGAGGAAAAATTCGCCGGGCGCGGCGTGTCGGCGTGCGCCACCTGCGACGGCTTCTTCTACCGCAACCAGGACGTCGCGGTGATCGGCGGCGGGAACACCGCGGTCGAGGAGGCGTTGTATCTGTCCAACATCGCCCGGACGGTCACCGTCGTGCACCGCCGGGACCGGTTCCGCGCCGAGAAGATCATGATCGACAAGCTGATGGAGAAGGTCGCCGCCGGCAGGATCGAGCTCGCGCTCAATGCCACGCTCGACGAGGTGCTGGGCGACAACACCGGCGTGACGGGGATGCGCATCAAGGGCGTGAACAACGGCGCCACCCGGGAGGTGGCGCTGCAGGGCGTGTTCATCGCCATCGGCCACAAGCCCAACACGGACATTTTC
>JAKJFB010000524.1 GCA_022705125.1 Pseudomonadota bacterium | reverse complement strand
GCACATGCCGATGCTGCGCGGTAGCCTGCTCACCGCCGGCCTGCTGGTGTTCGTCGATGTCATGAAGGAGCTGCCCGCCACGCTGGTGATCCGACCCTTCAACTTCGACACCCTCGCCACCCAGGCGCACACGCTTGCGGCCGACGAGCGCCTGGCCGAAGCCTCGACCGCGGCGCTGATCATCGTGGCGGTGGGCTTGCTGCCGATGTTCTGGATTTCGCGCCAGATCCTGCGCGTGCGCCGCCGGGAGGGCTGAGCGAGGTGCCTGCCGACGCGAAATAATGCACGCGGGGTGCGCTGCCGCGGCGGCGGTCGCGGGTCGATCATGCATAATTACGCGATGTCCCCGCGTCCTTCAATCTTCGCCCCGTGCAGCGCTCGGCAAGCTGCCCGGGTCGTCCATACCATGCCTTCCGGCTGGGGGGGCAAACCACGCTCCTGCGGTGTGCCCGAGGCGCGTTGATCTTGGCGACCTCGGTGCTGCACCGCTTCCGTCGTCCGCTGCAGGCCACCGGCCTGCTCGGGGTACTCTTCGTCCTCAGCGTCTTCATGCCGCCGGTGCGCCTGTTCGCCGATGCGCGCGATTACCTCCCGCTGCATTCAGGGCTGGAGATCTTCTCGCTCGTGGTCGCCGGGATGGTGTTCGCGCTTGGCTGGAACCTGCGCCGCAGCGCGCGCGGGGCACGGCTGGTCTGGCTCGGCGCAGCCTGCCTCGCGGTGGGGCTGCTCGATTTCGCCCACCTGATGTCCTTTCCGGGCATGCCGCCCTTCTTCACGCCCAACAGCGCGGACAAGGCGATCGCCTTCTGGCTGATGGCGCGTCTGCTCGGTGTGCTGGGCCTGCTCGCCCATGCCGTGCTGCCGGAGCGCGATGGCGGCGGATCCGCCGCGGCCTGGGCCGTCCTCGCTGCGATCGGCGTCGCCTTCGGCTGGAGCTGGCTCGTCCTTGCGCACCCGCAGGTCTTGCCGGCGACCTTCATCGAGGGGCAGGGCGTAACCCCGTTAAAGAGCGTGCTGGAGGGTGGGCTCGTGCTGCTGCACCTTGCTGCCGCGATCTTGCTCGCGCGCCGCGCGCTGGCGGACGGCGAATCCGCCGCTGGCTGGCTGGCCGCCGCCGCGGCGACGATGGCGCTGGCCGAGCTGCATTTCGCGCGTTATGCCGCGGTCGCCGACCTTTACAACGTGCTCGGGCACGCCTACAAGGTGGCGGCGTTCGCGATGATCTATCGCGCGGTGTTCGTGTCCGGCGTGCGTGCGCCACAGCGGGCGCTGGCGGCCGAGCGGGCGCTGCTGCGCGGGCTGATCGATTCGGTGCCCGACCTGATCGCCTTCCGCGATCGGGAAGGCCGTTACCTGGGCTGCAACAAGGCCTTCGCCGAGGCCTACGGGATCCGCGAGGCGGCCCTGGTCGGGCGCAGCGACGGCGAGCTGTTCGCGGGGCGGCTGCCGCTCGCCGGGGCCGGCCAGGACACCGTGAGCTGCGCAGAGAACCACGAGGAGTGGCTGGAGGCGGCGGACGGAACGCTACGTCTGCTCGACACCTTGCGCACCCCCTATTTCGACCTCGACGGCGTGCAGCTCGGCGAGATCCGCGTCAGCCGGGACTTCACCGAACGGCGCCGGGTGCGCGAGCAGATCGCCGAGCGCGAACGCCGCCTGATGCTCGCACTCGAAGGTGCCGAGCTCGGTTTTTGGGACTGGGACGTGCCGAGCGGGCGAGCGAATTTCAGCCCGATGTGGTGCAGGATGCTCGGCTATGCAGCGGAGGAGCTGCCGGCGAATGTATCGAGCTGGGAGTCCCTGGTGCATCCGGACGACTGGTACGACATCCGCGACTCGCTCGAGCCGCACCTGCGCGGCACCAAGGATGCCTATCGCGCGGAATACCGGCTCAAGCACAAGAGCGGGCACTGGGTCTGGGTGCTCGCGGCGGGCCGTGTACTCGATCGCGGCGCGGGCGGGGAGGCGCTGCGCATGGTCGGCATCCACCAGGACATCTCGCAGCGCAAGGCGATGGAGGAGAGCCTGCTGCAGCTGGCCACCAGCGATCCGCTCACCGGGCTATGGAATCGCCGCCACTTCGTCGAGGTCGTGCGCGGCGAACTCGGACGGGTGCGCCGCAACCAGGCGCCGGCAGCGCTGCTGCTGATGGACCTCGACTTCTTCAAGCGCATCAACGACACCCACGGCCATGCCGCGGGTGACGAGGTGCTGCGCCATTTCACCGCGACGGTGAGCGCGCAGTTGCGCGAGGCCGACGTGTTCGCACGCTTGGGCGGGGAGGAGTTCGCGGTCCTGCTTCCCAGCATCGACGCGCTCGGCGCGGTGCGGGCGGCGGACCGGCTGCGCAGGGTGGTGGCGGATTCGCCGGCCAGCGTCGACTCGGGGGCGCTGCACTATTCGGTCAGCATCGGTGCGACCATGCTGGAAGATCG
>JAKJFB010000523.1:2188-2442 GCA_022705125.1 Pseudomonadota bacterium | reverse complement strand
GCCCACGCTCCTCGAGATGGCCGGCGTCGCGCCCCCGGGGACGAGCTACCGCGGGCGCGCGGTGGAACCGATGCGCGGGCGCTCGATGCTGCCCTACCTGCAAGGCAGGGCGGAGCGTGTGCACGCAGCGGACGAGGCCTTCGGCTGGGAACTCTTCGGGCAGCGCGCCCTGCGCCAAGGCGACTGGAAGGCCGTCTGGCTGAGTCTGCCCAACGGGCCTGGCCGCTGGGCGCTCTTTGACTTGGCGCGCGATC
>JAKJFB010000523.1:0-2170 GCA_022705125.1 Pseudomonadota bacterium | reverse complement strand
GTCGTCAGCCCGCACACCAACCTCTAGCTCGGCGGCCTCTGAGGCGTCTCAGGCGAGGTCGGTGAAGTCGTAGTGCATCTGCGGCTGCGCTGCCTGCAGGTAGTCGCCCTGGATGAAATTGACGCCGAGCTGCCACAGCACGGCGAGCACGCCCGCGCCTTCCACTCCCGGCATGATCGAGGCGATCTGCTCGCGGTGCAGCGATTCGACCAGCGGCTTGAGCAGCGTGCTGGTGCTCTCGGTGTCGGCCAGCGCCTCGGCGATGCGCGCGAACTGAGGACGCAGGTGCAGCAGTTCCGGGAGCGGGTTGTCGCCGCTGTGCACCTCGGCAACGCACAGCTGGCAGCCGAGACTGGACAGCCGCTCGGCGAGTTGCTTTGCCTGCTTCAGGTGCGAGCTCGCGGTGCGGTGCGCGATCGCGATCACGAGGCAATCGGGCGGCACCGCGGCGGCGCGCAGTGTCGCGGCCAGCCAGTCCGCGAAATCGGCATCCAGCACGCTGCCGCCGCCGATCGGCAGGATCAGGCGCGTTTCGGGATGCGCGGCGCGATGCGCGGCCAGCTGTTGCAGCGCCTGCTGCGCCACCAGCTGGTCGAGCTCGGCGCTCGATACGCCCGGGCTGGTCTCGGCCAGCCAGTCGAGCGCAGGGCGGTCGGAAGGCTGGTGCCGCGCCTGCGCCTCGTAGTACTCGCTGCTGTCGCCGCGCAGGCTGACGATCGGCTGGAACAGGATGCGCAGCTCACCGCGGCGCAGCGCCTCCTCGATCGAGGGGCCGCTGGCCGTCGCCGCGACCGCGCCTGCGTCCGGCGCCGCGGCACTGGCGAGCCCGATGCGCTCGGGGTCGGCGGCGCGCAGGCGCTGCGCGCGCTCGACGGTGCCGAGCAGCGCGCTCCAGCAGCGGTCGAGCAGGGCGTCCACCGTGGCGTCGCGCCCCTCGCCGAGCGGACAGACCTCGACGCAGATGCTGCAGCTCACGCTTTGCGTGCCGACTTCGTGGATGTGCCCCGCGACCGCCTCGACGGCGCGGCGCGCCTGCGCGAGCGCACGCTCCGGGTCGCTGTCCGCCAGGAGCACGGCGAGCACGCCGTCGGCGGCGCGCAGCGGTGCCTGGGTCCAGCCGACGCTGCGCGCGATGAAGGCGCCCAGTTCGTCCACCAGCCGGTTCGCCGCGCCGACGCCGAGATGGCGGCAGTGCTGGTTGTAGCCGTCCACCGCGATCAGCAGCAACTGCCCGCCCGCGCTGGCGGACAGGGCGGAAGCCAGCACGGCCAGGCCACCGGCGCCCGCCGTTGCCGGCGCGGGTAGCGCGGCAGTTCCGGCGGGCGCGGCGCGCACCAGCACCTGCATGCAGGGCTCGCCCTCGAAGCTCGCGCTCGTGAGCACGAGCTGCCCGGCGAACGCACTGCCGTCGGCGCGGGTGCCGGTGAAGTCGATCGCCGTCTGCGCCTCGGGATGGGCGCGGTAACGCTTCAGCGCGTCCTTGAACTCCTGCTGTTTTTCCGCCGCGATCAGGTCGACCAGCGGAATGGAGCCCAGCTCCTCGACACCGGCGTAGCCGAACAGTTCGGCGTAGAGCTCGTTGGCGTGCACGTGCATGCCATCGACGACGTAGGCGATGGCGTCGCGCGACGCCGCGAGCAGCAGCTCGCAGCGCTCGGCGATCTCGGCGTACTGCACGCGCAGCGCCGCGAGCTCGCGGTGTTCGCGCCGCGCGCGGATCTCGCGGCAGGCCGCCAGCAGCAACCGCGCGTCGTCGTCGGCGCCGACCACGTCGCGGGCGCCGGCGCGCAGCCAGCCCAGCGCCTCGGCCCCGAGCGGTTCGGCGGCGCGCACGATGCAGGGCAGATCGCTCGCGCGTTCGGCGAGCAGGGCCAGCGCCTCGGCGGGCGCGACTTCGGGGTGTTTCTCGTGCGCGATGAACAGGTCCCACTGCTCGTCACGCAGCATGTCGTCGAGATCGCGCAGCGAGGTGATGCGGTGCGCGCGCACACTGTGACCGGCGTCACGAAACATCGCGAGGCAGCTTTCCAGCGCAGCCTGTGATTCGCAGCTGACCAGGAGCTGTAGATTGTCGTTATGCTGCATTCGAATGGGCCATCAGGGCCGCGACGCCATCGTCGCAGGGCCAGTCCGGCAAGTGTAGGAGACCCCCGGCGAGGGCGCCAACCGG
>JAKJFB010000522.1 GCA_022705125.1 Pseudomonadota bacterium | reverse complement strand
GCCGATCTCGACGCCCTGGATCTCCGACTCGCCGAGGCTCTCGGTCCCGACGGTCTGGCCGCCCGTGCAGGGATTGGCCACTGAGCAGTTCTTGATGGTGTTGGTGTAGTCGCTGTAGAAGAAGATCGCGTCGGCGCTGTAGCGCTCGTCGGTGTAGCGCACGCCACCCTCGTAGTTGAGACTCTCCTCGGCCTCGGTGCCGTCAACCGAATCGGCCCCCGGCGGCGCGAAGCCCTCGTGCACACCGGCGAGCAACTGCCAGTGGCCGTCGATATCCCAGGTGGCGCCCAGTCCCAGGCTGGTCTCGTTGCCGAGGCGGTTGCCCTTCACGGACGCTGCGCCGGCGCGCGGCGGATCGTTGCTCCACTGGCGGTTGCGCGTCTCGATGTCCTCGACGCGTATCAATGGCACCAGCGTCAGTGCGCCGTGCGTGATGCGATCCAGCAGCCAGAAGGAATCGGCGTCGCCGGTGCCCACGGCATTGTTGGATGCCGAGGTCGGCGCGAGAGTGCTGACATAGACCAGGCTGCCGGCCACCTGGTTGTAACGCTCCACCGGCTGGTAGCGGTCGATCTCGTCCTCGTGACGCCGCGCGCCGAACTCCAGCTCGTGCTCCCAGGCGCCGGTGGCGAAACGGGCATCCAGCGTGAACTGCAGGCCCTCGGCCTCGTACTCGCGGTTGTTGTGCTTGATCTCGACGTTGTTCACGTCCAGCGTGCCATCGAGCCAGCCCTGGTAGAGAGGCGCCGTCGCCGCGCCGGCGTTGATGGCGGAAATCATCCCGCTCATCGACTGCGCGTTCACGCGGTCGAGCTTGAACCAGTCGCGCGTGAACTCGTTGCGATACCACAGCAGGTTCAGCCCCAGCTGTTCGCTGAACTCGAAACGGTAGCGCGCACTGTAGCCCTGGTGCTCGTTCGTCATCTCGTCGAGGGCCGAGAGTCCGTAGCGGCGGTTCTCGTCGCGGTCGAAATCGGCGTCGCTGAGCCCCAGGTAGGAGGCCTGCGAGGTCTCCTCGGAGTACTGCAGCTTCACGTCCAGCTGCTGATGGAAGCGCGCGCCCTCGGCCGAGTTCAGCCGCGCCTTGGCGACGTAGTCCTCGATCTCGAAACCGGTGTCCTTGCCGCTGCGGTCGATGTCATGAAAACCGTCGGCCTGGTGCTGCACCGTCTCCAGCAACCAGCCGTACTGCTCGGCGCCGGCGCCGTAGTTGCCCATCACGCGCTGTTCGCCGTTGCCACCGACTTCGGCGAGCACGCGCCCGCCTGCCTGGCGCGGGATCGGGGTGGACACCATGTTCATCGCGCCGCCGACCGTGAACGGGCCGTAGCGCATGGTTTCGGGGCCCTTCAGCACCTCGATGGCGGACATGCGGCCCGCCGTGGGGAAGTAATACGCGGCGGGATCCGCGTAGGGAGCCGGGGCGATCAGCACGCCGTCTTCCATCAGGCTGATCTTGCTGCTGCGCTCGGCACCGGAACCGCGGATGCCGATGTTCGGCCGCAGGCCGTAGCCCTCCTCTTCGCGCATGTACAGGCCGGGCACGGCGCGCAGCACCCGGTTGATGTCGGTCTGGGAGAACTTCCTGAGCTCCGCGGCATCGATCGCGTGGGCCGAGCCGCTCAGCTGGCGTGCCTCGGCACGCTGACCCACGATGCGGACTTCCTCGATCACCGATGAGGGCGCTTGCGCCGGCGCGGCGAGCGCTGCCACGGGAGCGGCCGCCGCCGCGCCCAGGAACCAAATACCCCTGGCCTTGCGCATCGTGATGTCTCCCCTTGTTCGCGATTCGTGTCCGGCATCACGCCGGTACGGAAAGGGAGACTAGCAGATTGAATCTAAATGCGAAACATTATTGTTTAGATTAGTAGCTCGATGGCCCGTCAGCGCTGGCGCTTTTGCGCCGCCAGCAGCAACTCGCCCAGCGTGCCGGTCTTCGGCGCATTGGCGCGCGGCTCGTCGCGGCGCGGCTGGTGCTGACGCTGCTCGTTCGAGCGCCCCGGCTGCGGGCGCGCCGCGCCGCCCTTTTGCCGCGGGGCGCCCTCGGCCGGCACCTCGTCGTCGAGGCGCATGGTCAGGGCAATGCGCTTGCGCGCGATGTCGACCTCCAGCACCTTCACCCTGACCACGTCGCCGGCCTTCACCACCTCGCGCGGATCCTTCACGAAACGGTTGCTGAGCGCCGAGACGTGCACCAGACCGTCCTGGTGCACGCCGATGTCGACGAAGGCGCCGAAGTTCGCGACGTTGGTCACGGAGCCTTCGAGCACCATGCCCGGCTGCAGGTCCTTCAGTTCCTCGACGCCCTCCTTGAAGGTCGCGGTCTTGAAGGCCGGGCGCGGGTCGCGCCCGGGCTTCTCCAGCTCGCGCAGGATGTCGCGCACCGTGAGCTCGCCGGCTTCGGGGGTCACGAACCGGCAGGGATCGAGGCCACGCACGCGCTCGGCATTGCCGA
>JAKJFB010000521.1:590-2460 GCA_022705125.1 Pseudomonadota bacterium | reverse complement strand
CCGCGCCGGTTTTCCGTGGGAGCGACGCCAGTCGCGATCGCGGCGCTTCCGCACCGACCACGCCCCTCGCCACCGCACCGCCCGATCGCGACTTGCGTCGCTCCCACCGCGCCGGTTCTCCGTAGGAGCGACGCCAGTCGCGATCGCGGCGCTTCCGCACCGACCACGCCCCTCGCCACCGCACCGCGCCCGCGCATTCCTTCCTTGTCCGGTCGGCCTGCGCTGCGCGAAGCTGACGCCATCCCATGGCCGGAGGCGGGCGGATGAGCGCGGACGAAGGGCGGGCGGCGTTGGTGCTGACCGGGGGTGGCGCGCGCGCCGCCTACCAGGTCGGCGTGCTGGCTGCGGTCCGCGAACTGCGCGGCAAGCGCCCCGGCAACCCCTTCCCGATCCTGTGCGGCACCTCGGCGGGGGCGATCAACGCGGTCGCGCTCGCCGTGCACGCGGGCGACTTCGGCCGCGCGGTGCGGCACATCCAGCGCGTCTGGCGCAGCCTGCACGTGGATCAGGTGTACCGCGTCGATCCGCTCGCGCTCTTCGGCAGCGGCCTGCGCTGGGGCGCGGCGCTGTTCGGCGGCTGGCTGGTGCGGCAGACGCCACGCTCGCTGCTCGACAACACGCCCTTGCGCGGCCTGCTCGAGCGCGTGCTCGACTTCCCCGCGATCGAGGCCGCGATCGGCCGCGGCGACCTGCGCGCGCTCAGCGTCACCGCCTCGGGCTATTCCTCCGGCGAGAGCCTCGCCTTCTTCCAGGGCGCGCCCGAGCTGCAGCCCTGGCGGCGCGCGCAGCGCCTGGGCGTGCGCGCCGAGCTCGACGTCTGCCACGTGCTGGCGAGCGCGGCGCTGCCCTTCGTCTTCCCCGCGGTGAAGATCCATCGCGAGTATTTCGGCGACGGCTCGATGCGCCAGCTCGCGCCGGTGAGCCCGGCGATCCATCTGGGCGCCGACCGCATCCTGGTGATCGGTGCCGGACGCACCGCCGAGGAGGGGAGAGTGCGTGCAGCGGGCGGCTACCCGTCGCCGGCGCAGATCGCCGGCCACGCCTTGTCGAGCATCTTCCTCGACACCCTCGAGGTCGATCTCGAGCGCCTCGCGCGCATCAACGACACGGTGGGCCGGCTCGACGAGGCCCGCCGCGCCGAGGCGGGGATCGCGCTGCGTCCGCTCGAGTGCCTGGTGATCCAGCCCTCGCAGCGCCTCGACATCATCGCCGCGCGCCATGCGCACAGCCTGCCGGCACAGCTGCGCATCGTGCTGCGCGGGCTGGGCACCTTTCGCCGCGAGGGCTCGACCCTGCTCTCCTACCTGCTTTTCGAACCGAGCTTCACGCGCGCGCTGATCGAGCTCGGCTATCATGACGCGATGACGCGCGCCGGCGAACTGCGCCGCTTCCTGCGCATCGACTCCTGACCCGGGGCGGGGGGTGGCGAGCGGACTCGCCGGCGACGCCGCTGCGGGAGTAGAATTCCGCCAGAGTTGGAAACAACTTGAAATCCATTTCGTATCTGCCTATTTTTTAAAGCAGAACGCCTCGAATCCGCCTTCCACCGCTCTCCGTCCCGTCGCCATCATGAAAGTTCGCCCCCTGATCGCCGCGATTGCCGCGATGTTCGCGCTGCAGTCCGGCATGGCCATCGCAGCCCCGAAGGCATCCGGCAAGGCTGCGACGAGCAAGGTTTCCAAGCCGGCCGCGAAGAAGGCCGCGGCCACCGCCCCGGTGCGCAAGGCCGCCGTCAAGCCCGCGCCGAAGAAGGGCGTCGTGGCCAAGGCCGCGGCGTCCGACACCAAGGCGGCCCGTTCCGCCAAGGCTGCGACCCGTGCGTCCGCCAACGCCCGCGGCAAGGCGCCGACGATGCGGGTGAGCCTGCGCA
>JAKJFB010000521.1:0-580 GCA_022705125.1 Pseudomonadota bacterium | reverse complement strand
CCGGTCGCGCTCGACGGCAGCGGCATGCCCGTGCTCGCTTCGAACGCCTTCTACGTGATCAACCAGCGCACCGGCGAGGTGCTGCTCGAGCGCAACGCCACCGAAGTGTTGCCGATCGCCTCGATCACCAAGCTGATGACCGCGATGGTGGTGCTCGATGCGGGGCTGAGCCTGTCCGAGCCGATCGAGATCAACGACGCCGACATCGACCAGCTCAAGGGTACCGGCTCTCGGCACCACGCTGTCGCGCGAGGAGATGCTGCAGCTCGCGCTGATGTCCTCCGAGAACCGCGCGGCCTCGTCGCTGGCGCGTCACTATCCGGGTGGCGAGGCTGCCTTCGTCGACGCGATGAACGTCAAGGCGCGCCTGCTCGGGCTGTGGAACACCCGCTTCCATGACAGCACCGGGCTCAACCCGGCCAACGTCTCCAGCCCGCGCGACCTCGCCAAGATGGTCGCGGCCTCGGCGTCCTACCCGCTGATCCGCGAGTTCTCCACCGCGCACGAGCGCTACGTGCCGGTGCACGGCCGCATGCTGCGCTTCGGCAACACCAACTCGCTGGTGCGCAGCCCGGAATGG